>CAMJRV010000320.1 GCA_946408315.1 uncultured Bacillota bacterium
TTCCAGCTCCATCTGTTCCTGGGTTTCGATGCATTTTCCGCTCGTCGAGATGGAGATGTAGGCGCCGTCGTCCGTTTTCAGAAGATACCTGGTGGAAATGATGTCGATCCCGTCGCTGTGCTGGAAGTAATTCCAATCGGCGCCGAAGTTCACGATTTCACCGCGCAGTTTTTCTCCTTCAAAATATCCGCTGATGATCGGGTAGATATTCAGCTCGCCTTTCCCCACATCGCCGATGGGAATCTCATCGCCGCAGACCGCTTCCAGGTAAAACAGCTTTTCCACTGCAGCCGGCGGAAGCTCCATCGGCATCAGTCTGTCAGTCGTCATAGGAAACCTCCTTCTCTCACGGGAAAACAACTTCCATGCCCTGATTCGTGAAGACGGTCTCAGGGAACGGTCTGGGAACCGGGATATACAGCGGCCAATCCGGAGCGTACACATAGAGGGAATGAGCTCCTGTCAGGCAGGCCATGAGCCGGCCGTCTTCGTCGATATCCCTTGCCTCTACGACATAGGTCTTTCCGCCGTCGGAAGATGTTACCGCGATCGTCGTCGCGCTGACCTTGTTGCTGTCTCTGAGCAGATAGAAGTCAGCCTTCGTCAAGCCGGGCAAAACCTCGTCAAACGTAATGGTACAACCGGTGTCCGTAATATCGCTTATCCCGGCGATGGTGTTCTGAAGCTTTTCCGGCAGCATCGCGATCTGATACGCTGCGGCGGGGCCTCTTTCCGGCATGGCGACGACGACCATATCCTCTGTCACGTCGACATCCTCATCGATGGCCGGGCCGGTGCTGCTCAATTCCAGCGCCTTCTCCGGCGTATATCTGATCTCAAAGCTTCCGCCCATGGGCGGGTTGAGGCTCTCGCTCAATTGGCGGGTACTTGTTCCATAGGCAACCTGCAATCTGTAAGGCGCTGCAAAACCGTTGGCCGGCGTCGGCTCCGATTTATAGGGGATCACATCCTGATCGGAAACCGTCAGGCCTGACTGGTAGACCACCTGTCCCCGGAACAGTGTCATCATCACGTTGGCTTTTCCGATATCTCCGGCAGACACGTCAAAGATATTTTTGTCCAGCACGACCAGATCCCCCGATTTCCCCACTTCCACAGAACCTGTGAGGTCTTCGAGGAAGGTCGCATAGGCGCCGTTGATGGTCGTAGCCTGGATCATCGTTTTTAAGTCCACGCATTCCTCTTCCGGATTGCCGACAGGTCCCAGAGGATAGCGGTATTCCGGGTTCCTTGCCGCATCGGGGATAAACATTGCCAGGTCGGCGTTGTCGTAGGGGAGGACTCTGGTGACGCCGCTCTGCATCCCCACAAGCGGAGCATTGGGGCTTGTGACCGGATAATCGCTTGCGCTGGTCATGACGATCCCCGCCTCCACCAGAGATTTGTTGGGATAGAACGCGTTGGTGCGGTCTTCGCCCAGCAGCGGCCAGTACATCCGGCTGTAGTAATTATCTCGGCACATCCAGTAGGGCTGCGGGGCGCCTACGACGTTCAAATCCGCCAGCCGTTCCACGTCATCGGACTTTACCATCATCAGGTGGGTGATGATATGCCGGGAATCGGTGCGCCCTGATTCGTCCGCCGCGGCTTCAAGGCCGTCCAGAGTATGGGACACCGCCGCGTCGCCCATGGCGTGAACATGGATCTGAAAGCCGCGCTGATCCAGCTCTTTGCAAATATATTGGAACTGATCGTCCGGCCAAACAGCGCCGGAGCTCGTTCCATCCTGGAAAGGCTCTGCCGTATAGAAGCTTCCTCCTGCTCCGTCCTCAAACAGCTTGACGCCGATCATCCGGAACAAATCGCCGACCTGATCCTCGTCCCTGCGTTCGGAGATAAAGCCCACATATTCGTCGATCTTCTCTTTCGCCGTATCGATTTCTTCATATTGGTCCCCCTGAAGGACCGGCCCCGAGCCGTAGGCTCCCCTGACATACATGGTCAAAGCTTCGTCCTCCGCCAGCTGTTTGTAGGCTTCAACGGCGTTTCCGCCTGCGGGCAGAAGGGGATCGTAGGTCAGGGTGACGCCAAAGGAGTTCACCATCGCCTGATAGGCCTTGATCGCCTCCTTGTACTGCCATACTTCGAAGTCGGGGAAGCTGGCCATTACAAGATCCATGGCGCTGTCTTCATGGAAGGTTCCCGACGGCTCGCCGGAAGACCCTCCTCCCACGCGGTCTATGATCCCGCCCGGCGGATTTTTCGTATCGGCTGTAATCTCCGCGTTTGAAATGGCTAAGGAGTTGGCCCAGAGGACGTGGTGGGTTGAATCGTACAGAGCTACCGGGATATCGTCGCATACGGAGTCCAGATCCTCTTTCGTAGGCAGCTCATTTCCGAAATTCGGCAGGCTCCATCCATTTCCGGTAATATAACCGATTCCCGGGTTCTTTGCAATCCAGTCCGCTACGGCGTCGAGACATTGCTCTTTCGTCGTCACCGTATACAGGTTCAGGGCAAACAGGTTGGAGACCATCGCCTGGGCGTGCGTATGGGTATCGGCAAAGCCGGGGAGCACCATCTTCTCTTCCAGATCGATCACCTGGGTATTGGAGCCGATATAGGCGGCTGCGCCCGCATCCGAGCCTACATATACGATGGCGCCGTCTTTGACGGCGACAGCCTGACTCTCGACAGCCCGGGCCGTATGTACTGTGCTGTTTACGGAGTAAACCTGACCGTTTTTCAGGACCAGATCCGCAGGCTGATGGCCGTTGTTGCCGGAATTGTTTCCGGAGCTGCTCCCGCCGCTCTTTCCTCCGCTGACCGCCGGCATCGTTACATTTGCCCCTGTCTCCGTCTTCTTCGGAGCTTTCTCAAAAGTCACGCCATTTGCATTCAGTCGGGCCAGTTCAATCGTTCCCGAGCCCGTCACCGCTGCGGCCCTGTTCAGGATCATGGTCCGTATCACCGTAGCTCCGGGTACGTTGACCGTTACGTTCTTTCCTTCCACGCTTACCTGATCAAAGCTTCCCAGCAGGATGACCGTATCGTTTTCCGACCCATCGATCACAACCTCCCGGAAGCCCGCGGCGTTTCCGGTCAGGGACCCTTCTTCCAGCCTGACGCCAGATCCGGCCACGACCTTGGCAACGGTGGTATTCCCCGAAACGACGATCCTGATCTTTCCGTTTTCCTTGGAGACGGTCACAGTTCCCAGCGTCGAATCGATGACGATAATACTGTTTTCTCCGCCGCCTTTGATCGAGGTAGTGCCTTTTACTGTGATATTCTTCAGCGTAACGGTTCCTTCTCCGATTCCCGCTTCGAGAAACAGGTCTCCGTCAATCCTCATATTTTGCAGCGTAATCCCGTCCGCGGCGACCGACACGTCGCCCGGCACAACCTTGGTCCCGCTTGCCGGGCCGTAGACGCCCGCTGTGGCATACTTTTCCGCACCGAGGGCCCGGCTCAGCACTGCCGCAGCCTCCGCTCTGGTGATGTTGCTCCCTGCCCGGAATGTACCGTCAGGATAGCCGCTCATCAGCCCTGCATCGAGGACAGCGCCGATGATTCCCCTGCTCCAGCCCGGAACAGCGTCCCTGTCCTTGAGCGTTTGGATAGAATCCGGATTTTCCTTCAGCTGTTTGATCCTCGCCAGGATGCTTGCCGCTTCCTGTCTCGTGATCTTATTGTTGGGCCGGACCGTTCCGTCGAAATAGCCGCCGAGATATCCGGCCTGCTTTGCCTGACCGACGATTTCGGCATACCAGGCGCCGGCTTTCACATCGGTATAGCTGATCTCAGCCTTTTCTGTAAATTGGAACGCACGGTTGACGATAGCCATAAATTCCGCCCGGGTAATCGGTTGATCCGGCTTGAAGCTGCCGTCCTGATATCCGTTTACGGCTCCCTTTTCCAGCAGGTAGCCGATCTGGGCTTCCGCCCAGTGTCCCGCGACGTCCGAGCGGTTTGCCCCAGCGGCCGGGAGGCTCCCCGCGGCGTTCGAGCGGTTTTCCGCAAAGGACTGGGCCGGAAACATCGAAAGTATCAGGGCAAGAACGCAGAGAAAAGATACTGCCCTTTTGATCTTTTTCATTCGGTTCATCTTGATTTCTCCTTTTTTCTTTCAATAAACGTTTTCCTGGGTCCTTGGTTTCCTGTCTGCTCAGGCTATTCGTCCAGCTTTAATTCCGGAGGCAGCTTCCGCCAGAAGTTTGTGGTTGCGGCGGAATAGATGATGCCCAGCAAG
>CAMJRV010000321.1 GCA_946408315.1 uncultured Bacillota bacterium
ATCTGCTCCAGTAGTTTTAAGCCTTTCGGTGTAATCACCGTTCCCGCCTTGTTTTGCCGGATTTCCACCAGTCCCTGGACCTCAAGATCTCCGAGAATTTTACGAATCTCCTGCTCTCCTAAAAACAGCCCCTGCTTTCTTGCGGAATCGCTGAGACTTCGGCGCCCAAGCCTTCGGCCCTGCTCCAACCCTTCTTTTAACATCGTCAGAAGAAAAATGCTTCTTTCATCAAGTTCAAAAGTCCCATCTTCCGCCGCCGCCTTTATTTTAACTTCAGGCTCGATAAATTCATGCAGGGGAATCATATGTGAAAGCTCGTCGACGCCTACGGTCGTGCCGGACAAATTGGTGAAATACTCGATATAATTGCGCAATTCCCGTACATTACCCGGCCAGCGGTACCGCTCCAGCTCACGCCATGCTTCTTCGGTCAGTTCAAAGGTCCCGCCCAGCTCACGCTTAAAGAGCTCTGCCAGAAGCCGGATATCCGAGCCCCGCTCCCGGAGGGAGGGGACCAGCAGGGGCAGAACGCTGAGACGGTAATATAAATCCTCACGGAACTCACCCTTCTTTATCATGGCCCGCAAATCAACATTTGTGGCAGTGATGATCCGCACATCTACATGAATGACCGAATTTCCCCCAAGCCTCGTCACTTCTCTTTCCTGAAGGACTCGAAGCAGCCTTTTTTGAAGCAGCAGTGGAATCTCCGAAATTTCGTCCAGAAACAATGTTCCCCTGTGCGCCAGCTCGAAGAGACCGGACCTTCCCCCTTTGCGGGCCCCGGTAAAGGCGCCTTCCTCATATCCGAACAGCTCGCTTTCCAGAAGATTTTCCGGGATCGCTCCGCAATTTACGGCAACAAACTGATAATCTTTTCTCTTGGAAGCGTGATGGATGGCCTGGGCAAACATTTCTTTTCCCGTTCCCGTCTCTCCCGTGATGAGGATGGAAGAATTGGAGACAGCCATGCGCTGGGCGATGTCCCGGCACTGTTCCATAACAGGGCTGTTTCCTACAATATCGTCAAATTTATATTTGGCGCGATGGCCCTTTCCAATCAGCATGGTTCTCAGCTTATGCTGGCGGCGCTCTTCATCGTTGAATTTCTTAATCACCGCGATCGCCCCGTAATATTTCCCCGAATTGATGACGGGCTTCACCGTCACGATCATGGTCTCGTCATTGATGGTAATCAGAGATTCAATAATAGGCTTGGACTCGTCGATCACCTTCTGGAAAGGAATCTGCGGAAAGAGCGTGATCCCGTTCCTGCCCATCGCCTCCGGCGCGCTGATTCCGAAAAAGGATTCGATCCGTTCATTACAGGCGCGGACCATGCCGTTTTGCGTGACACTGATCACAGCGCCGTCGATAACGCTCAACAGAATCCCGATGGAACTGTTAAAGGTATTGGAATTTTCCAAGCTCCATATGACGCCGTGGTGCAGGGGCAAAAACGGGATATAGTCCTGCGTGATGTTCTTTCGTGTCAGCAGATCTTTCCGGTCCAGCTTTAATCCCACGTCTAAAATCGTAGGCATATCCAGCATGGGAAATTTCACGTCCACAACCTGCCTGGCGTTCGGGATCTCCTGCTCCGGAATTCCGGAAACCAGGACGACCTCATTCCGAAAAACTTCCGGGTCGGAAAGGTCCGCCGGTTTCATATTAAACCGCTTAATGCCCAGCTGCAGCAGCGTTTTTGACAGTCCCAGGGCCAATTCCATACTGTCTCCAGCCACCAGGACAGAGCTTGTCCCCAAAAGCTTTCTCACCTGTTTTAAGCCTTCCGTCTGTAAGGTCGACCGGATAAAGATCGTGTTTACGCTGGAAGGTAGATAGGTCTCCATGGCGCAGTACACGTCATAGGAGGGGATCAGTATGATGCTCTCCTCTTTTATCTTCCCGACCATTTGCTTTCCGATTTCAAGAGATTCAATCTGCAAATCATCTCCGAACAAGCTCTTGAGCTGATTGGCATAGTTTTCGTTAACTTGATTGCGATATCCCGCAATGATGATATCTTTTCCCATATCCCCCTCCTGGGCGCCAGTTTATTTTTCCGCTCCGTATGGAAATGTCCCGGAGAAAACATCCCAGTGGTCAAGGATGATCCCGGCGATTTCAGGATCATACATAATCCCTATGTTGCGTTCGATTTCCGCGCGGCAGCACGCAACGGACATCGCTTTCCGGTAAATGCGCTCACTCAGCATGGCATCGATGGAATCCGCCAGCATGATGATCCGGGAGCCAAACGGAATCTCTTCACCCTTCAGGCCGTCAGGATATCCTGCCCCGTTCCATTTTTCATGATGGTGCAGCACGATTTCAGCAATTTCATGAAACCCCGCAATTTTCTTCAAAATCTGAAAGCCGATTTCCGAATGACCCTTCATAATCTTCCATTCATCCTTTGTCAGCGTGGTCGCTTTCGTTAAGACCGCATCCGGGACGCCGAGCTTTCCGATATCATGCAGATGAGCTGCAATATGAATCGTTTCCGCCCTTTTTTTCTCCAGCTTTAACAAACGGCAAATCTGCTCCGTCAGTTCGCTGACCCGGGTAGAGTGACTGGATGTATACGGATCACGGGCATCCATGGCCTCTACGATCCCTGCGATGAAGTCGTGGTAAATCAGTAAATTGTTCTGCATAGCCTTATTTCACATCCTTCACGTTCTCAAGCAAGCAGGTCTCGAGCAGGTAGGGATCCTCCAGGATTTTTTTTATCAGCTTCAGGGAATTGGAAAAGTACAGACCGTCGCAGATCCGCTCGTCCAACGTGTATCCAATTTCGCAGCATCTTCTGATAACTACGGCGTTATTCTCCACGAGCGGGATTTTCTTGGTCTGCCCAAGCGCGGCGAAGACGCCTGTAGTTCCAAAATCGTAGAGGTGGTGGTAAATATAATCCAACTTGATCGACTTCAGATATGTAAAGAACAAGGACGTATGAAACGGACTGACATCGATGACAAACTGCGGCAGCAGGTTATGTCTATCCATGAATTTCAGCATCCCCACCAACGCTTTTTTCACAGGCATCGCCATAATCAAGGTGACAATCTTGTCGACGTTGTTTGGTCCGGCCGTCGCGGTGCATTCGGAAATCTTTTCTTCGACGATCTGTGCGATTTCAAAGATATCTTCCCGTCCGGTAAACGCGAATTTTACAGTAGTTTCCTCTGCCTCGTCGCGCAGCGATCGCTTTACGGCCATGGAAATAAAAATGCCGTCACGGGCATACAGCCTGTTGTTCATTACGAAACGGTTCAATTGGGGCCGCAGAGCGATGAGCCGCACATAAATTGAAATGAAAAAATGCAGGTAGTTTATATTCTGTCCCTGATCCCGCTTTTCTTTCAGATACTGATCGACCTTTTCCATGTCGATCGTCTGTTTGAAAAAAACCTGCGCATCGCTGCGACGGGTCATGATATACGGAATTATCTTTACAAATGTTCCAATGGATTTTAGTGGTCTGCCGTCACTTCTTCTCATAATAGCTCCTCACGGGTGTAATAATGTGTCGAACAAGGTCGTAATTATTCATATTATATAATAGATCGATTGATCCGTAAACGCAAATGGGTTTTTCAAACCCGCAGCAAACCGCGGAAGCCCCGGGAAGCATAGTAGGATTCCGCTCCATTGTGGTATACGAAGACCGTATCGTAGCGGCGATCACAAAAGAGCGCCCCTCCGAGCTTTCTGATCTCAGCAGGCGTTTTCACCCAGCTCGAAGTTTTTTCGTCGAAATCTCCTCGCTCCTGCATATCCCGGTATTGTGATTCCGTCAAAAGCTCAATCCCTATGGATTCCGCCATATCCACCGCGCTGCTTTCCGGTTTCTGCGCCTTTCTGGATTCCAGCGCGTCTCTGTCATAACAGAGACTTCTCCGGCCCTTTGGGCTTTCCGTCGAACAATCGTAAAAGATATATTCTCCTGTCCCTTCATCCTGAGCGCCAACATCCGGCTCACCGCCGGTCCGCTCCATTTCACTGAGAGACCAAAGTTTTTCGGGATTCGCTTCCAGCCTCTCCTGTACGTCAGCCCATTCGATCTCCTTATGCCGTTCCCTGTTTTTCTCAAACCGGGCTGCCAGTGTCCCAAACAGCTCATCCCGCTGCTCTGATGACAACTCCCTTTTTTCATTTCCCATAACAAAACCTCCGAATGAAATTTTCTGGCTTCCTATATTATAC
>CAMJRV010000322.1 GCA_946408315.1 uncultured Bacillota bacterium
ACCTTACCCTCCGAAATCCGCATAACACCCAGTTTTCGATTCACGATTGCCGCGCCGGGAAAAAGTGCTTCCAGGACATTCCTCGGCGCATTGCTCGCCAAATCCCAGTCCTGCGGCTCCCTGCCCAGAAGGGAATCGCGGATGCAGCCGCCCACCGCATAGGCGGAAAACCCCGCGGCCTCTATCATCTTTATCATATAGGCGATTTCTTCCGGCAGTTCAATCATCCCTGTCACCCGCTTATTAGAATATTAAAACGTCTCCGGCTTATACAGCTTTCGGTTGTCCAGCGTCCAGATCCGGTCGGAAAATTCTCCCGGAGACGTGCAGTCCAACGCTTCCTGCATATCGTACATTCTGGCGTCTATCATATCCAGATAATGCAGGATTTCCGCTTCCGGGAACAGCGGCTTTTTCGGACTTCCGAATTCAGGCTCATAATGATGAGAAAGAATCATATGCTCCAGCATGATGGCCTTTTCCTTTCCGATGCCCAGTTCTTCCGCCAGCCGGTCTATGCTTTTGATCCCCTGAATCAGATGGCCCAGAAGCTGGCCTTCAAAGGAATAACCTGAGGCCATCCCCAGGGTATCCGCCTCGATTTCATTGAGTTTTTCCAGGTCGTGAATGATGACTCCGGCCGCCACGAGATCACGGTTCAGGTTGAGGTAGACCTCGCACACCCTTTCCGCCATCATCAGCATCCGCTTCATATGGTAAAGCAGCCCGGACAGCTCGGCATGGTGATTCTTGGCGGCTGCGGGATAATACATGAGCTTTTCCCGGTGATCGGTCAAAAGGCGAAGACACAGCTTTTTCAGCTCCTCATCCTCCATCCCTTCCGCCTTATCCACGATAAAGCGATACATGTCGTCGGCCCTTTCCGGCGCCGCCTTGATGTAATCCATCAGCTCCACGTTGTCCTCCGGCACTGATTTCCGAAGCTTCAAAACCCGGAGCTGACGCATCCCGTTCCATTCCGTCACGTTGCCCTTCAGCTTGACGACATCTCCTTCGCCGATTTCGTTCAGCGAAGGCAGCTCCGTATCGGCTACGTCCCATTTTTTTCCCGTCATTTCCCCCGTATTGTCACACAACACCAGGTCCAGATACTGCTTTTTGTTAGATCCTATCTTGATTGCAATGGCTTTCACCATGAAAAAATCCTGTATTTCATCATCGGTACGCAATTGACCTATGTAAAATTCCTTCACGCTATGCTTCCTCCTTTTTGTTTCATATATTATGCCCTCAAAACATTGAATTTTCTATAGTATAGCACAATCCTCCCAATCCTGCATCTGTAAAAAGCCCGCGTCATAAACTTTCCAGTCACCTCTTGCAAATCGAAATCACAGGTTATAGAATACAGCGAAAGGGGATTGCCGTTTTGGGTTACGGCTGTCACCACTGGTTTCAAAGCCGCCTTACGGCGGTTTTGTTATTTTCTGAGCGTGTTCTTATTTTATCACGGCGAAACGAATCAGTAAACCTTTTTATGAATTATATGTAATAATTTTACATATAATTGATTTTTTTTGATACTTGCTTCTGTTTGCAGTATAATAAGGAATAGCAAGAAAGAATTGCATTCCAGCTGAAGCTGGGCAATTCCAGAATATCGCCTGCCGCACATCTTCACAGAAAAGCCGGTCAGGTGCACAGGGGAGGAAAGAATGAACAAGATTGGACTTGTCCGCGCGGCCGCCGTCACGCCGGTGCTCAAGGTGGCAAACCCGGACTTCAATACCGAAGAAATCATACGATGCGCAAAGGAAGCAGATAAGAACGGGGCCGGTATTATCCTTTTCCCCGAGCTTTGTATTTCAGGCTATACCTGCGGCGACCTGTTCTATCAGGAGTTTCTATACAGCAAATCCATGGCAGGCTTGAAGAAGATCGCGGACGCGACGAAAAAGCTGTCCGCCGTCGTTGTAGTCGGTTTTTATATGAGGCTGGAAAACAACCTCTTCAACTGCGCCGCTCTGCTTCAGGACGGAAAGATCAAGGGCATCGTTCCCAAGATGTTTCTGCCGAACTATAAGGAATTTTACGAGGCCCGCTGGTTCGCCTCCGGCAACAGGATCTCGGAAGGCGTCGAGTCGGTCCGTCTCTTCGGTTCCGACATCCCCTTCGGCAATCTCATGTTCGTCGATGAGGAAAACGATCTGAAGCTCGGGATCGAGGTCTGCGAGGACCTTTGGGTCCCCATCACGCCCGGCTCCTTCCTCGCGCTCAACGGCGCCCATATTCTCCTGAACCCTTCCGCCAGCAATGAGACCGTCGCGAAATCGGATTACAGGAGAAACCTCGTTTCCATGGACAGCGCGAAGAATATCTGCGGCTATGTCTACGCCTCCTCCGGCGTGCATGAGTCCACGACAGATCTGGTCTTCGGCGGTCACAACCTGATTGCGGAAAACGGCGGAATCCTCACTGAAAGCGCGCTGTTTGAGCGAAGCAGCTCCATCATATACGGCGATCTGGATTATGAACGGATCAAATTTGAACGGACGTACGGCCAGAATTTTGAAGAATCCGCCTCTGCATACAGCAGCAGGTCGGCTTTTTCAGAGGTTTCCCTCTCTCCGGTCAGAACGCTGAATATCGAGAAGGACGAGTTGAAAAGGGAGTATCCGAAAAGTCCGTTTATCCCTTCCGACCCGGCCACCGTGGATCAGCGGTGCAAAGAAATCTTCAGCATACAGGCCGCCGGTCTGGCAAAGAGATTGGAACATACCCGTTCCAGAAAAGCCGTCGTCGGTATCTCGGGGGGGCTCGATTCCACCTTGGCCCTTCTGGTCTGCGCAGAAACCTTCCGCCTGATCGGTAAGGACCCGAAGGATATCATCGCGGTCACCATGCCTGGCTTCGGAACGACGGGGAAGACCTACAACAACGCACAGACTATCATGAAGCTTTTGGGCACGGACGTCCGGGAAATCTCGATCCGCGACGCGGTCCTTCAGCATTTTGGAGATATCGGCCACGATCCCGCCTGCCACAATGTGACTTATGAAAATTCCCAGGCCAGGGAACGGACTCAAATCCTCATGGACATCGCGAATATGGAAGGCGGACTGGTCGTCGGAACCGGAGACCTTTCAGAAGTCGCATTAGGATGGAGCACCTATAACGGGGACCACATGTCCATGTACGGCGTCAACGCCAGCGTTCCCAAGACTCTAGTACGGTTTGTCATAAAATGGGTTATGGACCACCGGCTTTCCGGTCCTGCAGAGGAAAAGGAATTCAGCCTCGACAATGCGCTGCTTCGCAGTACGCTCCAGGACATCATGGACACTCCGATTTCCCCGGAACTGCTTCCGCCGGATGAGACGGGCGAGATCGCCCAGAAGACCGAGGATACGGTGGGGCCTTACATCCTCCACGATTTCTTCATGTTTTACACAATTCGGTACGGAATGTCGCCGAAGAAGCTCCTCTATATCGCAAAGACGACCTTTGCAGACGAGTATTCAGAAGAATTTATTAAGAAGTGGCTTTTGGTTTTCTACCGGAGATTTTTCTCCCAGCAGTTTAAGCGGAGCTGTATTCCCGACGGACCGAAGGTCGGTTCTGTCAGCCTTTCGCCCCGGGGAGACTGGAGGATGCCCAGCGACGCCGATCCGTCGGTATGGCTCGCGGAATTGGAATAGATCAGCCCATTGTCAACAGACGCGGAGGAAGGCTTCGATCCTACGGCAAACCTCCTGCGCGCTCTCGCTTTGAAAAATCATATGGCCTCCATAAGGCGGCCGAAATACGACTCGATCGGCGCGGACTCTCTTCAAGATGTAGTCCGCGCTTTTATAATGCACCGTATCGTCATCCAGCGCCTGCACCACCATTGTCTTACAAGTGATATAGCGCAGCATGGGCTTTGTCTTCGTCAGCAGTTTTTGAAATTCCAGCAGTGCGGCAAAAGGCTTTCCGGTGGATGCGGCGACGTATTTTTTCCCGTACCGCCTGAAATCCTTCAGCAGGTTTGCCGCGATGATTTTCGGATTCCAGTAATAGATCGGCATATTGACGGTCACCAATCCGGAAAATCCGTAATGCCAGAGATTTACGGCCAGCAAGCCTCCCATGGAAAATCCGACCGCAAAGATTCTGCCGCATTCCCGGGAAAGGCCGAGATACGCCTGCTCCACGAAATCGATCCAGTCTTCGCAGGTCGCTTCGGCAAGCTCCTTCTTTGTCTTCCCG
>CAMJRV010000323.1 GCA_946408315.1 uncultured Bacillota bacterium
GATATACAGAGTCTCCTTCCCGAAATAAAGGGTCATCGCCGAGAAATTGGAATATCTCAGCTTTCCATCGTCACCCAGCTTCCAGGACAGGGGAAGATTCACATTGGAGGAATAGTCTCTCGGGCCTTTTACCATAATCATTTCCATGGCGTCAAAGAGGTCTCCGTTTCCAAGCTCCGGAATCCGCTCCTCCAGCATTTCCCGGCTGATTCTCTTCAGACACGAAAGATCGTGGGCCAGAATTTCATCGTGGACCGAATCCGGCACAGGCTTGCTCTCCAGTTTCGATTCCCGGTGCATCTCATGAAGGCCCTTCCCCGCTATGACGACACCGGCGGCGGCCATGATCCAACAGACAATCTTCAGCACCTCATTGTTGCTGGAAAATAAAAAGAGCCTCGGGAAAATAAAGCCTCCGAACACGATGGCCAGTATGCCGCCGACTACGATGCCGAAGCCTTCTCTCGTCCAGATGCTTTCAGGACCGAGAAAATAATGGCGGACAGCCCCTCTTCTCAGAAGCTCTTTCACCCGTTCCTGCTCTTCACCGACCGCCCGGATGTGACGCTGGTTCTGATCGCTGATCTTTTCCGTCTCCATGATTATTCCTTCACCATTATTTTTTTGACCCGCTTTTCCAGATCGGGCCGGTTGAGCCAGATCTGCGCGCCGCAGGTATTGCATTTAACGCGAAAATCCATTCCCGCCCTCATGATCGTAAATTGATTCCCGCCGCAGGGATGAGGCTTTTTCAGCTCAACGACATCTCCCACATTCAATTTCAGAGGCATTCTCTTCCTCCTTTAAACGCTGTAGATATTTCCCAAAGGCGAGGCGGCGTTCCGAAGGGGCCTTGGCAGCATTCTGCGCCTTTTGGCGCAGTTTCATGATGCGATTTGCCACCAGCCCGTGAGGAGCGCTACCCTGCCGCTTTTATTTTGTAATTTTATCGACGCCCATATATGGCCTCAGCGCTTCCGGAATCACCACAGAGCCGTCGGCCTGCTGGTAATTTTCGAGGATCGCCGCGGTGGTTCTTCCTACCGCCAGCCCGGAACCGTTGAGGGTGTGGACGAATTCCGGCTTGCTCTTCGAGTCGGGACGGAATCGGATGTTCGCCCGTCTCGCCTGATAGCTCTCGAAGTTGCTGCAGGAGGAAATCTCAACGTACCTGTCGTAACTCGGCATCCAGACTTCGATATCGTAGGTCATTGCCGAGGAGAATCCCAGATCTCCCGTGCTGAGCTGTACCACCCTATAAGGTATCTCAAGGCGTTTCAATACTTCTTCCGCCGCGTTCAGAAGGGATTCCAGCTCCTGGTAGGAGGTTTCCGGCTTTACAAACTTGACGAGCTCAACCTTGTTGAACTGGTGCTGTCGGATCAGGCCTCTGGTGTCTCTTCCCGCAGAGCCGGCTTCCTTTCGGAAACAAGGCGTGTAGGCGGTATAATAGACCGGCAGTTCTTCAGCGTCGAGGATTTCGTTCATTCTGAGGTTGGTCAGCGGAACCTCGGCCGTCGGAACGAGGAAGAAGTCCTTCGCCGGAATCCAGAACATGTCGTCTTCAAATTTGGGAAGCTGGCCGGTCCCGGTCATCGCGTCTCTGTTTACCATAAACGGAGGCAGAATTTCTTCATAGGAGTGCTCCCGGGTATGGAGGTCCAGCATAAAATTGATGATGGCCCGCTCCAGCCGGGCTCCGATCCCTCTATATACGGTAAATCTCGCGCCGGAGATCTTCGCTGCCCGCTCAAAATCAAGAATACCAAGATCCTGTCCCACGTCCCAGTGAGCTTTGTATTCAAAATCAAATTTCCTCGGTTCGCCCCATTTCCGGATTTCCACGTTGTCGGCGTCGCTCTTGCCCACAGCCACGCTTGGGGATGGAGTATTCGGTATGTTCAGAAGAGTGTTTTTCAGCTCCTCCTCCACCTCAGCGACTTCCGCGTCCAGTTTTTTGATCTCATCGGAAAGGGCTTTCATTTCCTTCATGAGCTCGGTGGTGTCTTTGCCTTCCTTTTTCAGTCTGGGAATTTCCTTTGAATCGAGGTTCTGCTTATTCTTCATCTGTTCGACGGAAGCCAGGATACTCCTTCTCTTTTCATCGAGCCGAAGAACGTTATCAATCCCGAAATCTCCCTGTCCCCGAGATTCCACGGCCTTTTTGACCTGATCAAAGTCTTCTCTGATTCGTTTAATATCTAACATCGCTTTCTCCTTTACGCAGATTCAGTTACAACAAATTCTGTCGTATCCGATTTTCTTTTATAGTAAATTCTTTTTATATTCTATATAGGTATCGACCAGTTCCTTTACTTTTCCCTGCATCTCGATTTGCAGCGCCGACGCTTCATCATAATTCTCTCCGTCCAGAGCCAGTTTGATTCTCGTAAGCAGCGACTTTTTCACGACTTCGTCCTGGCCGAGATAAACTCTCAGCTCCTGAATGCGCTTCCAGTTGAGCATGTCGAAGTCGGTACAGTCGTGATCCGCATGAAGCTTCCGGCATTCCCTCACAAGATCCATCGTATTCGGTATGATCCGGTTGTGAAGTTCGGTAGCCCACGCGGCCAGAGTCGCTTCCTCGTAAGAGTCCAGCGTTCTCCGGTCGATGACGGAATCGTTGTTCAGCAGAACCGCTATCTTATCAGGACAGTTGTGGAAGGATTGAAGGGTCTCCCACACCGTTACCGGCGCTTTTCCGAAAAGCTGTTCCCGCTCTTCCTCGGTATATTCGTCAAATACGTGCTTCTCACTTCGATAGGCGCGATCCTTCTCCAGGTAGAAATCCTCTGCGCCGGCCTCCTTGGAAAGGGAAGCTTCCAACTCCTTCGGCGTTTTCTGCGCGGTGACCGCCGCGCTGATTCCATCCAGCATCGCAAGGTAAGACGACGCGAGTACCAGATAGGTGTTGCTCTTGGGATTGGGAGACCGCAGCTCGAATCTCGTGGACAGCGGATTCTTGATGTCCCTGATGAGCCCGACCAGTACGGTTCTGTTCCTTGACGGGGTCTTCGCGGAATGTCCGAGTGAGGTGACGATGCACACAGGAGCCTCGAAACCCGGTTTCAAGCGGTTCAGCGCATCGTTGGAGGACGCGATAAACGGATTGATCACCTCGTAGTTTTTCAGGATTCCCATCAATGCACCGAATCCGATGGGATTCAGAAAGTCTTCTTCCATCTTTTTCGGAGCAAACAGGTTGATCGTTTTTCCATTCTTCAGCCTGGCGGATACTCCGATGTGGGTATGTTCGCCGCTGCCCGCGACGCCCTCTATCGGTTTAGCCATAAAGCTCACGTCCAGCCCATGGGCGCGGAATACGTCCCGGACCACGTATTTTACCTGATTTTCGTTGTCTGCCGCCTGAAGGGCGGAGCTGTATTCCCAGTCGATCTCAAGCTGTTCCATCACGTGGTCGTATTCCCCGGAATTGCCCAGCTTTGCCTTGACTCCGCCGACCTCCTTGTGGCCCATCTCGACTTTAAATCCGTAACGGTCCAGGATCAGCAGCGTCTTTTCCAGCGCCGTTCTGACAGGACCAATGGTCCTCTTCCAATATTGCTCCTTTAGGATTTGGGAGGTGGAAAGCTGCTCCCGGTCCGCCTTGTCGTCGGGAGTCTTTACCCAGAATTCCAGTTCTGTCGCAGCGGTCAGCACGATCTCATCGATCTCATCTGCCGACTCGATATTCAGATGCTCGAAAATGTATGGATTTTTTTCAAGCAGCTCCCGCAGTTCTTTTTTAAAAGCCCGGACCGCGTCTCTCAGAATCACTCTTGATCCGACCTCGTTGATGTCGTTGTGAACGAGAAAGCAAGGGATTCGCAGCGTTCCCACCGGGAGCTTCGTATCCTCCGTAACGTGGGCGAAATTGTAATCTACGTACCAATTCACGCTGAGATCCGGTATAATATCGACTTTCGCGTTGTTCAGCTCTGCAATTTTGGGGAGCACCACGCTGGAACCGTCGGTCTGTACGCCCTGCACAAGGAATTTATCCATATCCTTGATAAACAGCTCTACCGGTATCTTTTCATCCGTATCGTGCCCTCCGATGTCCAGCCCGACGAGAGACACAAACTTCACTTCCTTATGCTGGCTCAGCATTTCCTCAATTTCTTTTACCGTATGTTTTTCCGCAGGAATGTTAAACAGCATCCTGTCTATCATCATCTCTCCTCAGCTCCTCTCTCTCTTTCGC
>CAMJRV010000324.1 GCA_946408315.1 uncultured Bacillota bacterium
AACCATATTTGAAAAACGATCCATTTTTTATCCTAACCTATATCTTATTTCCTACAATGTGAATCCGGAGCATGTTGGTCATGCCGCCGACCCCTACCGGCGCTCCCGCCGTGATGACGATGAGATCGCCTTCCGAAAGGAAGCCCTTTTCCTGGGATCTTCGGATCGCATCGAGAAATACATCCTTTTCCGTATCGACAGGCTCAGTTACGACAGGAACGACACCCCAGACGAGGGAAAGCTGCCTTGCGACCTTCTCCGTCGTCGTAAATGCGAGGATCGGCGCTTTCGGCCTGAATTTCGAAACAACCTGAGACGTATGTCCGGTGGCCGTCGGCGTCAGAATTGCCGCAGCTCTCAGGCCCTGAGCGCTGGTACAGGTCGCATGGCCGATGGCGTTGGTCACGCCCGTATCCTTAAACCTCCCCTTTTCCTTCAGGATATTATCATAATTCAGGGATTCCTCCGTCGCTTTTGCAATATCTACCATGATCCGAACGGCCTCCACAGGATATTTACCCGATGCGGTTTCGCCGGAAAGCATGATGACGTCGGTTCCATCGTAGATGGCATTGGCCACGTCGGCAACCTCCGCTCGCGTCGGCCTCGGATTTCGAATCATGGAATCCATCATCTGAGTCGCGGTGATAACCGGCTTTCCTTCCAGATTGCAGAGCTTGATGATCTTCTTCTGGGTGGCAGGAACCTGCTCCGCCGGGATTTCCACGCCCAGATCCCCTCGAGCCACCATGATGAGATCGGAGGCCGTAACGATATCCATGATATTATCTACGCCTTCCTTGTTCTCGATCTTCGATATGATCCTGATCCGCTCTGCTCCGTTCTCCTTCAGGAAGGCTCTCATTTCCTCAACATCGGCTCCCTTCCTTACAAAGGACGCCGCGATAAAATCCACCTGCTCCCGAATTCCAAACCGGATATCTTCCTTGTCCTTTTCGGTGATAGCGGGAAGCCTCACTTTTACGCCCGGAACGTTGATACTTTTATAATCCTTTATAATTCCTCCATTATCCACGGTACAGATGATCTCGGCTCCCTTGATCTCATTCACGGTCATTCCGATAAGCCCATCGTCGATGAGGAGCTGATCTCCCGGCTTCACGTCCTCGATCAGTTCTTTATAGGAAACGGAACATATCTTATTGGTGCCCAGCACATCGTCCATCGTCAGAGTAAACTTCTGCCCGTCAAACAGCTCGACCTCCCTTTCGGCAAACTGTCCCGTTCTGATTTCAGGTCCCTTTGTATCCAGTATGATGGAGATCGGCAGGCCCAATTCCTCTCGGAGCTCCTTCACCAGATCGATCTTCCGCTTCTGTTCCTCATGGGTGCCGTGGGAAAAATTCAGCCTTGCCGCGTTCATTCCCGCCAGCATCATATTTCTTAAAACTTCCCGGTCCTCGCAGGCCGGTCCCACGGTACAGATAATTTTTGTTTTCTTCATCTCATGTTTCTCCACGTCTCTTGTTTCTCCACGTTATATCATATCGATAAAATCTTTGCAAGATTCATCAGCGACTTATCATGTGTCTTCTTCATATTCAAGGCTTCTTCCAGATCGTAAGATACGATCTCGTCTCCCTTTATGCCCACCGCCTTGCTCGTCATGCCCTCCTGGAGCAGCAGCTCCACCGCCCGATAACCCATCCTGCTTGCCAGCATTCTGTCTCTGGCTGTCGGTGAGCCTCCTCTTTGGATATAAGCAAGCACAACGATTTTCGTATCGATCCCGGTCCTCTGGGTGATCGTTTCCGCCAGTTCTTCCGAACTGATTTCAACGCCCTCGGCGCGAAGGATGACGCTGTGCATCTTGCCCCTGTTTTTCCCCTGAATGAGGGTTTCACAGATCGCGTCCATATCCACCGGTTCCTCAGGAATCAGAATGCTCTCCGCTCCGCCGGTCAATCCCGCGTAGAGAGCGATATCGCCGCATCGCCTTCCCATCACTTCGATTACGGTTCCGCGCTCATGGGACGAAGAGGTGTCGCGGATATTGCCGATGGCGGACAGAACCGTGTTGACCGCGGTATCAAAGCCGATGGTAAAATCCGTGTAAACCAGATCGTTGTCTATGGTGCCGGGCAATCCGATCACCGTTTTCCCTGCCTTGGCAAGTTCCAGTCCTCCCCGGTAGGAACCGTCTCCTCCGATGACGACCAGCCCTTCAATCTCATAGCGCTCCAGCGTCTCAACGGCTTTGCCGAAGCCCTCCGGCGTCATAAACCGCTTGCTTCTGGCCGTTTTTAAACAAGTTCCTCCGCGCTGCATGATATCGGATACGGAACAGACTTCCATCTTATCGATATTCCCGTTGATCAGCCCTTCGTACCCCCGCTCGATGCCGAAAACTTCCATTTTATGATAGATCGCGCCTCTCACGACTGCGCGGATGGCCGCATTCATGCCCGGAGCATCTCCGCCGCTGGTTAGTACTGCAATTCTTTTCAACAAACTCCCCCCTTAATTTTGTGTTATATTCTCTTTTCCGATCAGGCGGGAAAGCGTTTGGACAAAGCTTTCATCTGCCGTGACCCAGAGATCTGATTTTGTCTTGTACTTTTTATTCGAGGCGGCGGCCGTTATGACCACCGGCGTATCTCCTCTGTGGGCCAGAATGACTTCTCTGATCTGAGCCAGGGTTTCCGCTTCGGGAAGCTCCTCCGGGATCGTGATTTTCACGGTACCCGAGGCAGCGCCTCCGCTGAAATCGTTGATTCCGAAAATCCTGTCTGCAAGCAGCTTCGGCTCCTCGTCTTCCTTAAAATTGATCGTACCCCGGACGACGATGACGTTGTCGTTTTTCAGGAGACCCAAAGCCGTTTCATAGACGTTGGGAAACACGACCACCTCTGCCGTCCCGTAAAGATCCTCCAGTTGAAGGAAGGCCATCATCTTATTTTTCTTCGTAATCAGCGTTTTCTTAGAGCTTACCATACCGGCCATGGTGACCGTCATGCCGTCTTTCAGTTCGCCGCCGATCTCCGCGTGGGCCAGGTCTTCTGCGGTAATGGTCGAGACCTTTTCAATCTTCTCGGCATAGTCCGACAAGGGATGTCCCGTCAGATAAATGCCGAGCATTTCTTTTTCCATGGCCATCAGCAGATCCTTGGAGAAATTCGCCACATCGGGAAGCTTCCCCGCCAATCCGGAATTCTGCATGCTCTCGGCATTCATCTGAAACAGAGAAAGCTGTCCTTCGATATTCTTTCTGGAATTGTTCTGGGACGATTCGATCAGGCTTTCATAGACGGCCAGGTGCTTTGCCCTGTTCTCGTCGAGGCAGTCAAGCGCCCCCGCCTTGATGAGGCTTTCCACCGCCTTTTTATTGATCTCGTGGATATCCACGTTGTTGATGAACTGGAAGATATCTTCCGGCACGCCCTTTTCCTCTCTTGCTTTTATAATCGCATCGATGACCCCTTCTCCCACATTTTTGACTCCCAGCAGGCCGAATCGGATTTTTCCGTCCTTTACCGTAAATTTCTTGCCGCTCTCGTTGATATCCGGCGGAAGTACGGCGATCTTCATCTCCTGGCAGTTTCTGATATATTTTGCGATCTGTGTGGAATCCCCGATGACACTGGTCATCAGCGCCGCCATGAATTCCACCGGAAAATACGTCTTCAGATAGGCCGTCTGATAGGCCAGGACCGCGTAGGCCGCGGCATGGGATTTATTGAAAGCGTATTCCGCGAAGCTGATCATCTGGTTGTAAATTTCTTTGGCGGCCTGTTCCGGAATTCCGTTTCTGACGCAGCCCTTGATCTCAAGACCTCCCGCCCCGTCTTCTTTTCCGTAAACAAAGTATTCCTGTTCCTTGAGCATGACATCCATCTTTTTTTTGCTCATGGCTCTTCGCACAAGATCGCTTCTCCCATATGTATACCCAGCCAGATCCCGCACAATCTGCATAACCTGCTCCTGATATACGAGACAGCCGTAGGTAACGGACAGGATCGGCTCAAGGCTTTTATCAAGATATTCGATTTTGTCCGGATTCTTCTTATTTTCGATGTAAGTTGGGATAAACGCCATCGGTCCCGGACGATAAAGGGCGTTTGCCGCCACGATATCCTCAAAGCAGTCCGGCTTCATATTTTTCAGGACCTGTGTAATTCCTGAACTTTCAAATTGAAACACGCCCTGGGTATTGCCGTTGCTGAAAAGTTCAAAAG
>CAMJRV010000325.1 GCA_946408315.1 uncultured Bacillota bacterium
GATATAATCATTTTCATCGTTAATTTCATCGGCCATTGCAACCGGTGTGATGAGAGGGATCCCGCAGCTGTTGACCAGCCCTTTCACTGCGAGGCAGCAATCGCTGCTGAAGGGGCCGATGATGGCTTCCACATTGTCGATAAAGATGAGTTCCTTCGCAGCCTTTACGGTGTTTTCAGGAATTCCCCGGTCATCGTAAACCACCAGGGATAGCTTCGCGCCGGAAATACCGCCGCTTTGATTGATCTTGTTGACGGCGAGCTCGACCCCGTTTTTCATGCTATGACCCCCGCTCTGGTTGGAACCGGTGAGGGGAGCGATCAGTCCGATCTTGATTTCCGTCTGGCCCGGCGGCGTTTCTTTGGCGTCGAAAATCAGCCGGTACGCTGAAAAAACTAAAATCAGGATTATCGCGAAATAAAGAATACTTTTGATTAATGGCTTGATCATCGCAGCTCCTTTATCAAAAATCTTGGAATTGACTCGTCTGGCAGCCGAGGTTATCGTCCGTTATTGTTTATTAATGTTTGACAATCCGGCTGATTTATTATAACATAAAAATACAAATAGAAAAGAGGCGTGATTTATATGGGAAAGGAATATTCTTATTTAACAATAGAAGATGTCAGTGAAATGCTGAAGGTTGCCCGGTCGACGGTCTATAAATTTAAGGACATGGGTATGCCGTTCATTAAGATCGGAAAAGTCATCCGGTTTAAGGACAACGAGGTCATGGAATGGGTTGAGAGCCATAGTACCTCAACCAATAACGACGGCAAATAGACGGAGGTGATACCATCAGCATTCCTTTACTTACCATCATTGTGTATGTGGCGATTGTGCTCTCCATCAGCGCTTATTTCACGAAAAAGTCCATAAGCTCCTATCGGGAGTACACGATTGCAAGCACTTCGCTGGGATTCTTCTTCACCTTTTTTACGTATTTTTCGACCTGGATCAGCGGAGCGACGATTCTCGGATTGGCTACGATGTCGTTCAAGTGGGGGCTTCACCAATACTGGTTCCTGGCGGTTACCTATATTATGGGGGCGGTCTCAGGGCCGATTTTTTTGACCCGGATCAGAAAATTGAACGTATATACGGTAGGTGATTTTTTTGCGCTCCGGTTTTCTCCATTTGAGAAAATTGTCAGGCTGCTTGTTGCTGCTTCCATGCTCTGCCGGAATCTTACCATAATCGGCGCCCAGTTCACCACTGTGGCTTTTTTTATTTCCATCGGATTCAATGTGGATTTTAACAGGGTCTTGTATGTCACTGCCGCATTTATCGTGACCTATACCGCGCTGAGCGGCATCTGGGGCGTAGCGGGTTCCGACATCTTCCAGGGAATCCTCCAGATGATCGGAATTCCCGTCCTTATCTATTACATCGTGATCCATGCCGGAGGACTTTCCGGGATCGTTGGCTTTTATAACGAAATTGACGGAACGTCCTATCTGAAAATATTCGAGAATGCCGATAAGACTACGGAGATCCTGTTTCTGCTCGTAGCGCCGGGCCTGTTTTTCATCATAGAGGATCAGGCGACCTGGCAGAGGATTCTTTCTTCAAAGAGCGATAAGGTGGCTTTCTGGGGCTATCTGGCGCCCATCGGCGCCGCGCTTTTCTGGCTGCTGACGCCCTGCCTGATCGGGGTGTTCAGCAAGGCGATCTTCCCAAATTTTACGGCATATCCGGTGGCGCTGCTCGACTTTATCTTTTCGCTGCCTCAGTCGGCTACGCTGATCATTTTGTTTGCCATCCTGTCGGCTGCCGTCGCCACTTCCGATTCATACCTTCTGGCGTCCGGAATGATTTTTTCCCAGGATATCATGCGCAAGGTGTTTAATTTCAAGGCGTCCGACGACCATCTGATCTTTATGACGAGAATGGGAATCCTGTTGGTCGGTTTGCTCAGCATGATTGCAGGAATGCAGATCTACGATATTTTTGAGCTGTACATGCTGGGCGCCTATATCGGCGGCTCCATCCTGACGGTTCCTTACCTTCTGGCGTGGTTTTCAAAGCGGATGAACGGCGTTGGGCTGATTGCCGGTATCCTCAGCAGCGCCGTCACCTTTGCGGTGACCACCCAGGTCCTGTTTTTAAGCTATTCGGTTTCCATGATGCTCAGCATGGCGGCAAACCTTCTGTTTTCTTACATGTTCTGCATGGTCGGAAAGCCTCCGCTTGCGGAAAATGTGGAGAATACCTATTATTTTTCACAGAAATTCAAAGACGTCCGGAACATACCATAGCTCCTAAAAATCATTTCATCACCCGTTAATTATTCATATAGCCTGACCGTCGATCGCAAAAACGGACAGGCTATATTTTTTTATTCCAAATTTGAAATGAAAAAAATAGTAAGAAATGATTGACTTTTCAGAATCATAGAATATAATTAGGGATAATAAAAGACAATAACGGACAATAAAATAATTAAGGAGGATAAGAAATGATCAGTTTTAAGAAAAAGGCCGCATTGGTTCTCGCCGTAGTACTCCTCGTGTCCGCATTTGCCACCGGCTGCGGAGGCGCAGGCGACCAGGGGGATGCGAAGAAAAATGAAGTCCTGTACATGGCAAATTATTGCCCCCCTGTGATTGACTGGGATCCATCCATCTGCTTTTCTGTAGAAAGTCTTGTCATGGCAAACTTCTACGAAACCCTTTTGAGGTATGACTCGGAGACGGATACCTTCACGCCGGTACTGGCGACGGAGTATTCCAAGAGTGACGACGGTCTCGTATGGACCTTCAAAATCAGGGAAGGCGTAACGTTCCACGACGGTACCGCCATGGACGCCAACGCTGTGGCCTATTCTCTGGAGCGCTCCAAGAATATGAATAAGGGAGCATCTTTTATATGGGATCCCGTCGATACGATCAAGGCGACGGATGACAGCACGGTGGAGATTTCCTTAAAATACGCCGCGCCTCTGGATCTCATCGTCTCCTGCGCTTACAGTGCCTACATAATGAATCCGGAACAGGCCGACCAGGGGACCGACTGGTTCCAGGCCGGCAATGAATGCGGAACCGGACCGTACATGCTGCAGAGCCAGGTCCCCAGCGACGAGGTCATCATGACCAAGTTTGACACTTACTGGGGAGGCTGGGAAGGCAAGCACTTCGATAAGGTTATCGTCAAGAATATTGGCGAAAACGCGTCCAGGCGCCAGATGATCGAGAGCGGAGAGGCAGATATCACGAATTCCCTGATGGTGGAGGATTTAAAGGCACTGCAGAACAATCCCGATGTCACCGTCTATCAGAGCAGTTCCTTCGCAAATACCGTCGGATTTTTCAATACCCAGTCAAAGCCCTTTGACAATAAGCTGGTCAGACAGGCACTGAACTACGCGTTCCCCTATGAGGATATTATCACCTATGTATCTCAGGGTTATGCCACAAGACCTACCGGTCCTGTTCCCACGGCCATGTGGGGCTCTCTGAAAGAGCCTATGTACAATCACGACCTCGACAAAGCAAAAGCGCTGCTGGCGGAAGCAGGATATCCAAATGGCGGCTTCGACATGAAGATTACGTATATCTCCGGTGTGGAAGACAGAAAGAAGACGGCGGAGCTCTATAAATCAGAGCTGGAAAAGCTGGGAATCAATGTTGAGATCATCGGTATGCCGTGGGATCAGATGTGGGAAAAGGCAAAGAGCACGAATCCCGAAGACCGGCAGGATTGGCTTTCCATCGCATGGTGGCCTGATGTTGTAACTCCCGCAAGTTGGTTCAAGGCTCTTTACATGACAGAAGAAAGCATCGTCTTCAACCTGGGATACTATTCCAACCCCGAACTGGATCGAATCATAAAGGAGGCTGACGTATACTGCGCGACAGACAGGGATAAGGCTGCCGAACTATATCAAGAGGCGGGAAGAATCGTTTCCGAGGATGCAGTTTCCACCTTTGTCACCGACGGAAAGAGTATCTATACGATCAGAAAGAATCTGAAAAACTTTGGCGAAGATCCGGCTTATCCTTATGTCCTCTTCTTCTACGATTTTTATCGGGAATAATCATTTGTTGAAAACCGGGCTCGGTACTTTTATGCAATAGGATATACCGTTCTTCCTATTGCATAAAAGGGGTGTGCAGAGGGGTACCCTCGCCGATGAAGGAGGGTGCTCAGGCTGCTTGCAGCCGCCGAAGGGAACCATAGGGTTCCCTAG
>CAMJRV010000326.1 GCA_946408315.1 uncultured Bacillota bacterium
GTATAGAGGGAATTGTTCATGGAGTAGATCATATCGCCGTCCACATAAAACTGCATGGCGCTGCCGCAGACCACGGGGAAGAGCCGGGCTCCGGCGATCTCTTTCCGGGCAGCTTCCAAAACCATCTCTTCCGTAACCCTGCCGTCCAGGTAAGCATCGAGGACTTCTTCGTCCCGTTCTGCGATGCACTCGGTGATGTCGGCCTTTTCGATGAACGCGCTTTCCTGACCCTGATCCTTTGCGTCATAAAGGATGCAGAGCTCCGCAGATAAACGTTCCCTGATCTGTGCGGTGACGGCTTCCGCATCGGCCCCAACGCGGTCAATTTTATTAATAAAAAAGATTACCGGAATCTCCAGTCTTTCCAACGCTTCCCAGATGATCTCCGTCTGCGCCTGCACGCCTTCCACCGCAGAAACAATGAGAATAACGCCGTCCACCGCCATCAAAGACCGCTCGACCTCACCCGAAAAATCTGCGTGACCAGGTGTATCGATCAGATTAATTTCTGCAAACGGAGTCCTCAGCGTCGTAATGGCGGCCCGGACTGAAATGGCCCGGCTGCGTTCAATTTCCAGAAAATCGGTATGCGCCGTACCTTTGTCTACACTGCCGAGGGTACGTATGGCTCCCGTCTGATATAACAGCTGTTCCGTGGTACTGGTTTTGCCGGCGTCTACGTGGGCCATAAGCCCTATGTTTATTTTTCTCATGTGTTTTCCTTTAAAAGACAGCGTGTCAGATATTGTTTTCAACTATATTACAGCTTGTTAACTATGCAAGTCATGTGCCATATGGCCGATAGAACATTCTCTTTCTGATTCTCTCCCGATTTGGCGGTCCGGTGGCATTGATTTTGCATTATGATTTATATACTTAATGTTATTGGTTATTTAGATGCAATCGCCATATGGCACAAGGAGACTTTCATATCATGGATCAAAATAATATTATCATTCGCGGAGCCCGGGAACATAATCTTAAAAATGTTAATGTTGAGATACCCCAGGACAAGCTGATCGTGTTAACAGGGCTGTCCGGTTCCGGGAAAAGCTCCCTTGCCTTTGACACAATCTATGCGGAAGGGCAGCGTCGCTATATAGAATCCTTTTCTTCCTATGCCCGGCAGTTTCTTGCCCAGATGAGCAAGCCAAAGGTTGATTACATGGACGGTCTCTCCCCGGCCATCTCTATCGATCAGAAGTCGATCAGCCATAATCCGCGTTCCACGGTGGGAACCGTCACGGAAATCTACGACTATCTGCGCCTGCTCTATTCCCGGGCCGGACAGGCTCTCTGCCCGAAATGCGGGCATGCCGTCAATCCTCTGCTGAGACGCGGAATCGACTGTCCGAAATGCGGAACGCATATTGAAAGAATGAATGCCAGCATGTTTTCCTTTAACACACCCCACGGAGCTTGTCCCCAATGCGGAGGTCTGGGTTACGCGCAGCATATCGACGAAAGCTTGATGATAAAGGACGACAAGCTTACACTGCGCCAGGGCGGAATCGTGACGCTTTTCAATAATGAAGACTGGTTTTACCACCATATCGAGTCCGTAGCGGAAAAGCATAACTTTTCTCTGGATATCCCGATCTGTGAGCTGCCCCGCTGGGTATTGGATGAAGTGTTTTACGGCTGCGGCGATGAGATGTTCCCTGTCACCTATTATGACCCGGACGGCGGACGCGAGCGGACCTGGCTGCATCGCTGGGAGGGCCTGGTGGGCAATTTTACCCGGCGCTATCGGACCAACACCTCGGAATCGATTCGTGAGGACTACGAAAAATATATGATATCGAGGCCCTGCGACGATTGCAACGGCGCCAGGCTAAGGCCGGAAAGCCTGGCTGTAACCGTGGGGGGCCTCAATATCTATCAGCTTTGTCAGAAGAACATCGATGACGCCCGTAGCTTTCTTTCTGAATTAAGCTTTCCCGAGCGGGAGGAGCTGATCGCCCGGCCAATTTTGCAGGAAGTGACGGAAAGGCTGGGCTTTCTCAGCAACGTGGGGCTGAACTATCTGACCCTGTCCCGGGGCACGGCGACGCTGTCCGGCGGTGAGTCACAGCGCATTCGACTGGCCACGCAAATCGGCGCCCGTCTGAGAGGCGTGCTGTATGTTCTGGATGAGCCGAGTATCGGTCTTCATCCGAGGGACAGCAACCGGCTCGTCGATGCATTCAAAGACCTGCGCGACCGGGGCAACACCGTTCTTGTTGTGGAGCACGATGAAGATATCATGCGTGCCGCTGATTTTTTAGTGGATATGGGTCCGGGAGCCGGAGAATCAGGAGGACGTGTCATTGCCGCCGGTCCGGCGGAAGACATTATTGCATGCGAAGAATCCATTACCGGACAGTATCTGAGCGGAAAGAAAGCAATCGATGTACCGCAGGTTCGGCGAACCCCGGATCACCGGCGTCTCGTCATCCGCAGTGCGGCGGTCAACAACCTCGATCATATCGATGTGGAATTTCCGCTAGGACTGTTTATCTGTGTCACCGGCGTATCGGGAAGCGGAAAAAGCTCTCTGGTCAATGATATCTTATACAAGGTCTGCGCGCAAAAGCTGAACGGCGCCTATACCACGCCGGGAGCGCATGACAGGGTAGAGGGGCTTGAATATTTAAAGAAGGTGATTATGATCGACCAGTCGCCGATCGGGCGTACGCCGCGTTCCAACCCCGCGACTTATACCGGACTGTTCAATCATATTCGAGAGCTGTACAGCAAGACGCCGGAGGCAAAAGCGCGGGGGTACAAGCAGGGGCGTTTCAGCTTTAATACAAAAGGCGGGCGCTGTGAATCGTGTCAGGGAGACGGCATCATCAAAATCAATATGCACTTCCTGCCGGATGTGTACGTTCCATGCGAGGAGTGCGGCGGCAGCCGATATAATCAGGAAACGCTGGGGATTTATTACGGAGACAGGAACATCGCCGATGTGCTGGACATGACCGTCGACGACGCGGCCGACTTCTTTGCAGATCAGCCGAAGCTCTGCCGCAAACTGGAGACCCTGAAGGAGGTGGGGCTGGGCTATATGAAATTAGGGCAAAGTGCCACCACGATCTCCGGAGGCGAGGCGCAGCGTGTCAAGCTGGCCGGCGAGCTTTCCCGCGCTTCCGACGGGCGCAGTCTGTATATCCTTGATGAACCGACCACCGGCCTGCATACGGACGACATCAGACGCCTGCTGGTGCTGCTGAATCGGTTGGCAAAACATGGAAACACCGTAGTGGTAATCGAACATAATCTGCATGTAATCAAGACCGCCGATTATATTATTGACCTTGGTCCTGAAGGCGGAAACGCCGGAGGAAGGCTGATTGCATGGGGTTCGCCGGAGGAGATCGCGGAAAATCCGTCAAGTTATACAGGGAAATATTTAAGGGAAATACTGGTTAAAGGGAACTGACTCGCGCGATATGCCGCGGAACCGGATTTTTTATATTGCTTCAATACAGTAGTGGTGTTAGTATTGAAATGGAGTCGAATCAAGTCGAGTGAGATCGATTAAAGTCGATTGAATATGGGGGAAGATGTGATGACTGAAAATAATACGAATCCCGGAATTTTTGATACCGAATTTACCGAAATATTTAAAGGCATTTTTGATCATACTCCAAATGGAATTGTCGTAGCGGACAAGGACTGCTATATCAAGCTTTTTAATACGACGGCTGAAAAATTAACCGGAATGAAGGTAGAAGACGTGATGGACAGCTATTTCCATGACGTTTTTCCGCAAATCCCACAGTTAAAGGGCAACGGCAACGTGCTTTTAAACGAAAACACCACGGTTGTATTAATCAATGGGAAAGAGCTGCACACAAAGATATTTACCATCAAAGAGCAGGATGAAATCGCGGCTGTAATTTATATCATGCAGGATCTTTCCGAAATCATTCAATTGACGATGGAATTGGAAAAAAGTAAGCAGGTCATACAAGAGCTGGCGGATATTATCGAGAGCTCCTTTGACGGTGTGCTGGTAACAGACGGATCGGGCAATTTCCTGATGGCGAATAAATCCTATGAGCGCATTACCGGGATCGGAAAAGATGAGCTTGTGGGGCGCAATATGAAAGAATTGATCAATCCGGTCTGGATGAAAAATTCGGTTGTTTTCTTAGCGATCAAGGAACAAACGTCCATCTCCTTGCCGCATACCACCCGGC
>CAMJRV010000327.1 GCA_946408315.1 uncultured Bacillota bacterium
GCCTTTGACATCAACGTGATGTGCGACCTGCCCGACGGGATCATAGACTTCCATGAGATCAAGCGGGTGCTCGACGAGATCGGATTCGATGGAATCGCAGTCGTAGAGTCGGACATGCCCCGGGCCACCAATGAACAGGCGGCGGCTTCCGCCAGGCGGAACCTGGATTATCTGAAAGAAATTCACATCATGAAATAGGATGGTCGGCCTCATTTTTCCGATAATCTTTCGGCTTTACCCCCACGACCTTCTTGAAAATTCGTGAGAAATAGACGGGGTCCGAAATCCCGACCCGCTCGGCCACCTCGTAGGTTTTGAGAGGAGTCGTCCGCAGCAGGATCTTCGCCGCGTCGATCCGGACGTTTTGCATATAGGTGCTCAGGTTTTCCCCCGTTTCACGCTTAAACAGCTTGCTCAGATAGCTCGGACTCAGATATACCAGGCCGGCCAGGCTCTCTAGAGACAGCTCCTCGCGATAATGCTGGGCAATATGACTTTTGATCGTATGGATCAGGTTCCCCTGACCGGAAGCGTCGCAAGCCATGCGCTCGAGCATCGACTCGGCAAACGTCAGCATATTTTTTTCCAGGCTGTCCACCGAGCCGCCTTCGATGAGCTTTTTCAGCGCGGGCAGGCCTATTTCGACGGCATAGTTCTCCGCACCGTTGAAAAACAACGGGTTGATGCAGAACTGGTGGATGTAGACGCAGATATTTCGGATCTCCTCAATCGGGATCTTATTTTCTCTGATAAAATCGAATAGTTCTCCGATGATCTTAAGCGTCCCGCCGCTGTTTTGATTTTCAATGGACGATTTCAAAAGTCGGAGATATTCAAAGATGTGGTCCATGATCTGATGCGGGATCACAGGCATTTGAAAAAAGCTGACGACCGGCTGCTCGGGGGAATGCAGGGCAAACTGTACGGCTTGTCCCGCCTCATCCGCCGCGTCCGCCATGGAAACCGGGTCGGAATAATGACGGCTGACGCCGATATAAAGCCGAAAGCGCGGCAGGCTTTCCACGATGTCAACCGCTTCACGGCACAGGCCGGTCAGACGGTCCGTCTCGGGGCAGCACACGACGGCAAAGCATACCTTGTCGCCGTAGGGGACAAAATATACGGGATATTCGGACAGGCAGTCGGCGAATACGAGCTGCGCCTGCTGCAGATATGCAAGGAGCTCAGTTTCCGCCTCCTCGATCGGTTCTATGTCAAGCCGGACCACATAATAGCTTGTCAGATCAAGCCCCAGCCGACTGACGCGGTCAAGAGTAAAGAGCCTTGACAGATTGACGCGTCCGATCAGGTCGTGAAGCAGCATAACGCGCTGCAGCAGGAGGTTCTGTTCGGCCTGGTCAGCCAGCTTTTGCGCAAGATGCTGATTGCTGCTCTCTTCGGCGATACGCGCTTTCGCTTTTTCGATGGACTGGGTCAGAGCATCCACAGAGGTCGGCTTCAGGACGAAATCGACGACGCGGTATTCGATGGCCCGCTGAGCGTATTCAAAATCGGGAAATCCGGTAATGATGATCGCCTGAATGTGGGGATATGTTTCGTGCAGATGACGAACCAGCTCAAGGCCGTCCATCTCCGGCATCCGAATGTCACATATGACGATATCCGGACATACGGCGTGAATTTGGTTCAGAGCGTCGATTCCATCCTCCGCCTGGGCGGCGACGACACAGTCCATGCTGTTCCAGTCAATACAGTGGGCCAGCCCCTTGCGTATCGCGGTCTCATTATCTACAATCATGACTTTGAACATCTCAAACGCTCCTTTCAGATCGGTTGTCCATATCGATGGGAAGGTTTAGCATCACATCGGTGCCGCTGCCCGGTACGGATGAAATCGTCATCCCGTATTGCTGTCCGTAAACCAACTGGATGCGGCGGTTGATGTTTGTCAGCGCGACATGGTTATGCTCCGCTTTACCGCCGGCGCCCTCCCGGGCATTCAGATCGACACGGGAGACATCAAAGCCCACGCCGTCGTCCGATACTTTCACGCAGATGGATTCCGCCTCTTCCCAGATGCTGATGCGGAGAGAACCTCCGCCCCGCTTTGGTTCAAGTCCGTGGACGATGGCGTTTTCCACGAGAGGCTGTATCGTGAGTTTCGGCAGGTAATACTGCAAAATCTCCTGGTCTTCCAGATTGATTTCATAATTCAGCTTCTCCTCAAAGCGCTCCTTTTGCAGCTCCAGATAGTAGCGGACATAGAGGATCTCATCCTGGAAGGTGATCGTCTGCTTATACTTGTACTTAATATTGGCGCGGAGAAGCTGGGCGAGGTTCGATACGATGCGGCAGATTCCCTCCTGTCCGGCGGCAAGGCAGCGCATATTGATCACCTCCAGCACGTTGAAGATGAAGTGCGGCTGGATCTGCGATTCCAGCAGGTTGAATTCCGCTTCCCGGAGCAGCAGGCCCTTGGTGTACACCTCGTCAAACAGATTTTCGAGACGGTCTGCCATATCATTGAAAGCCGTCGCCATCCGTTCGGTCTCCCGGTAAGGCGTCGGTTCCATCCGGACCGACAAATCTCCTGTCGCCAACAGGTCGATTTTATGCAGCATCTGGCGGACCGGCTTGCTCAGCAGATAGAGCATCAGGCCGCCGATCAGCAGCGTAACAACCAGCACGAATACCGTAAAAAACCCGTATATGGAAAGAGTCTGATTGATCGTTTCCAAAATTTCACTTCTGGGGACAAAGACGTCGACGCGGACCCGGAAGGGTGATAAGGTCTCGCCCGTATGGTAATAGGAAGCGCCGTCGATATCGAGGTAGCCCCCTGTAGGTCTTCCGTTTGCGGCCGCTGCGAAAGAGGGCTCGCCGCCGCCGATGACCGCGCCGTCCGTTCTGCTGATCACGACGGCAGCCTCCTGATAGACCGTGTCGATATAGGAGGTATCCACCAGAGACGAGGTTCGCAGCTCTATGATGATCTTGCCGATGGCCCGCATCGTATCAAGATCGATATAATCGACGATACAATAGCAGTAATCGGGGTATTCCTCCAGCGTATAGAGATCCCTTGCCGAATTCATATTTCCAAGGCTGCTGAAAGCGGACATGATGCGGATCGAGGTTCCGGCAAACGCTCCTCCCCGGAGAACCGACAGATATTGGGTCCCGTCCTTGACCAGGTAAATGCCGGTGACCACGTTGGGGTCCAGCGTAGAGCTCACAAGAAGCGCCCGGCTCAATCCCTCTTCGACTCCCAGGCGTTTCAATTGGTCCGGCGCCGTGTTCGCGCTCATGATCTGCTGCGTCGCGCTGTCGCTCATCAGATAATAGATGCTGTTGCGCACGGCGTCCAGCGTGGCTCCCGTCCGTTCGGATGCCTGATCCAGATAAAAGCCCACCGTATCCCGCGCCGTATCCTTCAGCCTGGCGGATGCCGCGCTGCCGAAATATATGGCCGTGCCGCAGATCGGCAGGATGATCAGGAGGCAGCACAGCAGCGCCGCAATGACAGCGAGTGATTTTTTGTACCTCATGCTTTTGACCCCTTGAAATCGCGTATTTATTTTACTTTATTTTATTCTATCATAACCAAAATCCGAAGAAAACAAAACTGCCCGCATTTTGCTCTCTCCTCCGCAGTTGCACAAAATTGTACCAGAAAGAGTCAAGAAAGTCCGGTTTTTGTCCGCCGCCGGCGCATCGTCTTCCCGGCCTCCGGAAGCAAACAGAATAATGCCAGCTTTTGTCCGATTGCTTTCTGGTTTTTCAGCCCGCCATTTTCTATAATCAAGGTAGCGTCTGTTGACAGAGTGCAGCAGGCACTGAAAAGGACCGGAATGATCCGGCCCCACCGCAAGTTAATTTTGAGGAGGATTAGATTATCATGAAGAAAAGACTATTGGCACTGACGATAGCCGCAGTCATGACGGCTGCACTGTTTTCCGGCTGCGGCAAGAGCGGCGACGCTTCCGGCGCGGACTCGGACAGCGGCGTCATCACGATCAACTATCCCACTTTCCAGTGCGGAGTCAACACAGCAGCGCCTGTCGTGGCTCAGTTGGTCGATGAATTCAACAAAGAATATGAAGGTAAGTATCAGATCAAGCTGGAAGAGGTTCCAGGTGATGCAAACTACGTGGATAAGATCAAGGTTCAGCTCGGTACGGGCGATCTGCCTCCCGTCGTTTACGGCGCCGGTTACAATC
>CAMJRV010000328.1 GCA_946408315.1 uncultured Bacillota bacterium
ATTTCCCATATCAGGGTCGAACTTTTCCACCGCATCGATCAAGGCAATGATTCCCTGATTCACCATATCGTCAAGCTGACCGAAATTGCTGTAGCTGCCTTTGAAACGCAGTACGATTTTTCTGACCAGCCCAGTATACTGCAACACCAGCTCGTTGCGCGCTTCGATACTTCGATTCGCCTTGTAGGCCTTCCATTGCAGAAGGATTTTGTCTTCCTCCATTATTTCAGCGGAATTCATAACCTCACCTCTTTTCCTGGGGAACGCCCCTAATCTCTTAGTTGTATGACTCCAATCGCCTGGATCTGAATGTTGGTGTCGATTTCGTTAAAGGAAAGCACCGTCAGATTCGGCAGGAACTGGTCGATCAGACGCTTGAAATAAATCCTGACGATAGGCGAGGTAAGGATGATCGGCTGATGGATCAACTCCTTGACCTTGTCGATCTGCTCCGACACGCCCTCCACGATTTTCTGGACGGTCTGCGGCTCGATGGCCAAATAGGTCCCGTGCTCACTCTTCTTGGCGGAGCTGAGAATCGTGTTCTCAATGCCCTGATCGAGGGAGATCACCTTGATGCTGCTGCCATCTGTATATTTTCTCGTTATCGTCCGCTTAAGCTTCTGTCTCACATATTCCGTAAGCATATCGGTATCCTTGATCGCGATTCCCTGATCGCCTACAGTTTCCAAAATGCTCTCCATATCCCGGATGGGGACTCCTTCTTTCAGGAGGTTCATCAGGATCTTCTGCAGGTCGGAAACGCTGATAACGTTTGGAATTACGTCGTCTACAATCGCCTGATTCGCTTTGGACACGTTCTGAAGCAGAATATTGATGTCCTGACGGCTCACCAGCTCGTGAATGTGCCGCTTGACAACCTCCGACATATGGGTCACGATGACCGACAGGGCGTCGATGACCGTATATCCGTAAACCTCCGCCATCTCCCGTTCGCTCTCCGTAATCCATTTTCCCGGAATCTCGTAAGCCGGCTCGATGGTATCGATCCCTTCGATAGGACCGGTGCTGTTGCCGGGATCGAGGGCGAGATAATAGTCTACCAGCACTTCGCCTCTCGCAACCTCTTCCCCCTTGATCTTGATCAGATACTGGTTCGGGTTGATGAGTCCGTTGTCCCGAAGCCTCACGGTCGGCACGACGACGCCCATTTCAAGGGCAAACTGCTTTCTGAAAATAACGATTCTATCGATAAAGCTTCCTCCGCTTGCTTCATCCACAAGGGGCAGGAGCGAATATCCAAACTCCATTTCAATGGGTTCCACACCCAACAGATTATATACGTTGTCGATGTTCCTGTAATAGCTGGCCTCGTTCGTTTCGTCTCCGATGAATTCCTGCAGTTCCGAAAGTTCATCCTTCTGCTGCTGCACAGAGCTCGACCTTATGAGACTGATCCCAAGGAAGATGAGGATGAGAGCCAGCGTCGCAATCTGGGGTTTCGGCGATCCGGGGATTAGGCACATCAGCAGGATGACCATGCCGGAAATCACGAGGACCTTCGGCTGTGACAGGAACTGATTCTTGACGTCCTCGTTAAGGTTTCCTTCCGAAGCCGCTCTGGTAACGATCATGCCGGTAGCCGTAGAGATCATCAGGGCAGGGAGCTGGCTTACCAGGCCGTCTCCGACGGTAGCGATGGAATATACGGTGAGCACCTGGGAAAAGGTCATGCCACCCTGAATCATACCGATGATCGTTCCCGCAATGAGATTAACAAAGGCAATGATGATCGAGGCGATGGCGTCGCCCTTTACCAGCTTGGTAGCTCCGTCCATGGCTCCAAAGAATTCCGCCTCTCTCTGGATGTTCTTTCTTCTTTCCTTGGCTTCGGCTTCATCGATCAGGCCGGAGCTCAGATCGGCGTCGATGGCCATCTGCTTTCCGGGCATCGCATCCAGGGTGAACCTTGCCGATACTTCCGCGATTCTTTCCGCACCCTTCGTGATTACAATGAACTGAACGACGACGATGATGATGAATACGATAAATCCGACGATGGCGTTTCCGCCCAGCACGAAGCTTCCGAAGGTGGCGATCACCTGCCCCGCCTCACCGCCGTTTGAAAGGATCAGACGGGTGGACGAGATATTCAGAGCCAGCCTCATCAGCGTAGTAATCAGCAAAAGGGAAGGGAAGATGGAAAATTCCAGCGGCCCTTTGATAAACATCGTCATGAGCAGAATCATCAACGAAATGGATATGCTCATGATAAACATGAAATCCAGGAAAAATGGAGGCAGCGGTATAATGATCAGAGCAATGATCATTACAACAAAGACAACCACAACGTTTTTCAGCAATCTCATACTACTTTCTTCCCTTTAATTTTCTGCCCGGTGCTTTAGCACCGCCCGGCAGAATTTATGCTGGAAAATCACAAATCTATGATTTGTAGATTTTCGTCGTATTTTCTCTTGTACTATATACCCAGGCCATCAGCTCCGCTACCGCATGGTAGAGCTCGGAAGGAATATAGTCGTTTATTTCAACCGATTCGTATAAGCTCCTTGCGAGAGGCTTATTTTCTGTAATCAGAACTTTATTTTTCTCAGCTGCTGCAACGATCCGCATAGCCACACGATCCCGACCTTTCGCCAGCACGATGGGGGCCTGATCCTTCTCGATATCATATTTTAAAGCGACGGCATAATGGGTCGGGTTTCTTACCACGACGTCGGCGTGAGGAACCTGCTGGATCATCCGGTTCATGCTCATCCTGCGCTGTTTTTCCCGAATTTTGCCCTTGATGAACGGATCTCCCTCCGTCTGCTTGTATTCATCCTTGATTTCCTGCTTTGTCATCCTCAGCTTCTTTTCGTAGTCATACTTCTGGTAAGCGTAGTCCAGAATCGCCACGCCTACAAAGATGATGCAAAGCTTATATACGATCGCCATGATCCGGTCCAGCATGAACGAAAGATTATTGTCCAGACTGGCGCTCAGCATGTCCGGCGTTACGACCATCAGGTCCTGTACGCTCGTATAGATGACCCACAGGATGACGGCCACTTTGATCAGCGACTTTACGAGCTGGACTACCGATCTCATCGACAACATCCGCTTGAAACCTTCGATGAGGCTGATCCTGCTGCGCTTGAACTTCAGGAGTTCTCCGGAAACCAGAAACCCGGTCTGAGCCCCCGTCATCACGATGCCGCCCAGGGCCAGCGTAATCAGAATCGGCGCGGTGGTAATGAAAAATACCAGTACGGTCTCTCTCAGGATCTTCAGGCAAGTGGGAATGGTCAGCTCGTGGAGCCCGCTCATCATCGTAAGTTCACTGAGATAGAGTCCTTTTATCTGTACCATGATGAAACCGCCCAGCTTGCTGATCAGGAGAAACCCAAGGATTAGGATCACGACACTCACGACGTCTCTGCTCTGAAAGGCATTTCCTTTCTTTCGTTCGTCCCGTCTTTTTTTGGGGGTTGCTTTTTCGGTTTTATTCGTTTCCGCCAATGACCAATCTCACCTGCCTTTTTATACGATGAAGTACCGCAGCACGTCCTCCATCCGGTCCAGCATGATCAGGTTGATCTTTGCGAGAAAACGGACCAGCACCGGAATGATCGTCATCAGTACAACAAGTCCCACAATCACCTTAAGCTGAATATTTACGACGAAGACGTTGATGTTCGGTACGACCCTCATGAGTATGCCTACGGCCACCTCGGTCAGGATTTCCGTAACGATAACCGGCAAGGCGAGCTGTATGGCATAGACCAGGATATATCCGAACAATTCTATAATATAAATTCCGATTTTAGGGCTCACGCCGGAAATTCCGACGGGCACTACGCTGTAGGACCTTGCCGCGACAGCCATCATGGACAGGTGGCTGTTCGTGATAAAGAACAGCAGGACGTACATGATGGTCATCAGGTTGCCGGTTACGGAAACATGCGAATTGGTGGAAGGGTCGTACATCTGTGCCATAGAAAGCCCCATCTGCAGGTCCATCAGCTCTCCGCCGATGTGAAAGATCGAAAGAAAGAGCTGCATGATGAAGCTCATCGCGTAACCGACCGCAAACTCTCTCAGCATGGCGAGCAGCAAGTCTATCGTCGTATAATCCGAAACGTAAATATCAGTCAGTCCGTAGGTCACATGGAGCGCGATTCCCAAACCAAGGCCGATTTTAACC
>CAMJRV010000329.1 GCA_946408315.1 uncultured Bacillota bacterium
GTGATATGAAGATTGCCAAAGAGATTTCCGCCGCGATATTAAATGGAGAAGAGATCGGCGTCAGCAGTGATTTTCCCATAGAGGGGGAGTTGCCGGTACAGCTGCGGTATGTGGAGGAAAGAGGCAGCCTTCCCAGGCTCGGAATCAGGATTTCCCTTCATGAAGAGGACGGTCCTTTTGAAAGGACGCTTCATCTGATCCCCAGGACAGTGACGGTCGGCATGGGATGCAGAAAGGGGATCGATCCCGCGGCGGCGGAATCGCTGCTTCATCAGGCTTTGAAAGAGAACAGGCTTTCGGTGAAATCCATCGAAGCGCTCTGTACGATAGATATCAAAAAAGAGGAGGCTGCGCTGCATCTCCTGGCAGAGGGGCTGGGCGTACCGCTTCGGGTCTTTTCCGCGGCGGAGCTTTCGCAGCTTACCGATGAATTTACCGCTTCTGCTTTTGTGAGCCAAATCACAGGAGTGGACAATGTATGTGAACGAGCGGCGGTCCTGGGAAGCCGGGGAAGTCTGATCTCCGGCAAAAAAGCCCTCAATGGGGTGACTGTGGCGCTTGCTCAAAGGGAGGAAAAATACAAATGGACGCAGCAATGAGGCCGAGAAGGCTGAGAATGGACAGCAGGACGAGAGAACTGGTCAGAGAGACGAGGATCGGTAAAAGTTCTCTGATTTATCCGATCTTTGTGGAAGAGGGGAAGGGGATCGTGGCGGAAATCGACGCGATGCCGGGCCAGAAACGGTACAGTCCCGATACGCTGGCCTACGGGCTTGCGGAAGCTGCCAAAGCAGGAATCACAAATATTTTATTCTTTGGAATCCCCGAACATAAGGATGAGGTGGGAAGTCAGGCCTATGCGGAGGACGGAATCGTCCAGCAGGCTCTGAGAATGGCCAGAAAAGAGTTCCCCGAGCTTTATTATGTCGGCGACGTCTGCATGTGTGAATATACCTCTCACGGTCACTGCGGGATCATAAAAGGGGACAGCGTCGACAACGACAAGACGCTGCCTTTGCTGGCAAAGACGGCTTTATCCCAGGTGGCGGCAGGAGCGGATATGATCGCTCCGTCGGATATGATGGACGGACGGGTCAGAGCGATCCGGAAAGAGCTGGACGCGGCGGGGTACACGGATATTCCGATCATGTCCTACGCGGCAAAGTACGCGTCGGCATTTTACGGACCGTTCCGCGAAGCGGCGGGCTCCTGCAATTTCAAAGGGAACAGAAAGACGTACCAGATGGATTTTCACAACCGGAAGGAAGCCATGAAGGAGGTCTTTCTCGATCTGGAGGAAGGTGCCGACATCGTCATGGTCAAGCCGGCCCTTTCCTATCTGGACGTGATCCGCGAGGTTTCCGACCGGGTGGCGGTGCCGACGGCAGCATACAGTGTCAGTGGCGAGTACGCCATGATCAAGGCGGCGGCCAGAGCGGGGATGGTCGATGAAGAAGCGATCATAGCGGAGACGGCCGTCAGCATCTACCGGGCCGGAGCCGATATTTTGATCACATATTTTGCGAAAGAAATTGCAAGGATGATCGACGAAGGGAGAATCGGATAATGAGCAACGCAATGAAATCCAATCAACTGTTTGAAGAGGCGCAGAAATATATTCCGGGAGGAGTCAACAGTCCGGCCAGGGCTTTCAAGGCCGTTTCGGAAACGCCGAGATTTATTGAAAAGGCAGACGGAGCCTATATTCATGACGTCGACGGCAACCGGTACATCGATTATATCGGTTCCTGGGGTCCTATGATTTTAGGAAACAACAATCCTGTGGTATTAAAGGCGGTACAGGAGGCTATCGTGAAGGGCCTGAGCTATGGCGCCGCCACGGAAGCGGAAGTGACGATGGCAAAGCTGGTCTGCGAGCTGGTGCCTTCCGTGGAGATGGTCAGAATGGTAAACTCGGGGACGGAAGCCACCATGAGCGCGCTGCGCGCGGCAAGGGGCTACACGGGAAGAAGCAAGATCATCAAGTTTGAAGGCTGTTATCACGGCCACTGCGACTCTCTTCTGGTCAAGGCCGGCTCAGGGCTCATGAACAGCGGAATTCCCGACAGCGCCGGCGTTCCGGCAGGCTGTGCTTCGGACACCTTAACCGCCGTCTACAACGATTTTGACAGCGTGGAACGGTTGTTTGAGGAGAACAAAGGGGAGATCGCTGCGCTGATCATCGAGCCGATTGCGGCGAACATGGGCGTTGTGCTTCCCGATCCCGCGTTTCTGAAAAAAATCAGAGAGATCTGCGACGTCAACGGGACGGTGCTCATCGCCGACGAAGTCATCACCGGCTTTCGCATGGGGATTGACGGCGCCCAGGGCTTGCTGGGTTTAAAGCCCGACCTGTCCACCTTCGGCAAGATCATCGGCGGCGGAATGCCGGTGGGAGCCTACGGCGGCAAGCGGGAGATCATGGAAATGATAGCTCCGCTGGGTCCGGTCTACCAGGCGGGAACGCTGAGCGGAAATCCTGTGGCCATGGCAGCAGGTATCGCACAGTTGACAGAGCTGAAAAACCATCCGGAAATCTACACTCATATCAACAAGCTCGGAGCGATGCTCTGCGATGGGTTGAGAGAGATCGCCGCAGCGGCGAAGGCAAACTGCGTTGTGAACCAGATCGGCTCCATCGGCTCCATGTTCTTTACGGGAGAGCCGGTGACGGATTATGCTTCGGCGAAGAAGTCGGATACGGCCGCCTATGCCGATTATTTCAAACATATGCTGAACTGCGGCATATACTTTGCGCCTGCCCAGTTTGAAGCCATGTTTATTTCCAACTCCCACAACGAGGAGAATATCAAAGATACTTTAGAATGTGCAGCCAGATTTTTTAAGGTCTAATTAAAAGCCTTGATGGGCGTGTCTCCGTAGAAACCGTAGAACCGATTACCATTTTGGTGCGTCAGCATATGAAAATGGCGGTTTCCAAGGAGACACTCCCATCAAGGCACAGGAGTATAGAATGAAAAAAATTTATCTCATTGGGATCGGAATGGGAAATATCGAAACCCTGACAGAGCAGGGGCGGAAGGCTGTCTTTGCAAGCACGCTACTTATCGGCGCGGAGCGGATGACAAGCGCCTTTCCTGATTATCAGGGAACGATCTGCCACGGGATTTCACCGGCAAAGATCATGGAATGTATTTTAAATCATCCCGAGTGCGGCACTGTGGCGGTGGTCTTTTCCGGGGATGTAGGTTTTTTCAGCGGGGCAAAAAAACTGAACGAAGCCATTGAAGCGCAGAAATCGAAAGCTAGCGCCGGCGTGGATGCCTCTGGCGGCACAGGTTTCTCCGATGGCACTGATAGTCCGTGGGATGATTACGAGACGGAGTTTATTCCCGGTCTAAGCTCTCTGCAGTATTTCAGCGCCAGGTTGAAGCTTCCCTGGGAGGATACGAAGGTAGTCAGCCTCCACGGCAGGGAAAACAATCTCATGGGAGCCGTCCGGAACAACCGGAGGGTCTTTTTCCTGACCGGCGGAGACTATTCGGTTCGGCGGATCTGTCATATCCTCTGTGAAAACAGTCTAAAGGATGCGGTCGTTCACGCCGGAGAACGGCTTTCCTATCATGATGAGCGGGTTGTTTCAGGAACGGCGGAAAGCCTGGCAGAGGAAAAATTCGATCCTCTTGCGGTCATCCTCGTGGAAAATGAAACGGTCATCGAGAGAGAGATAACGACCCACGGGATTCCCGACGAGCAGTTTTTGAGAGGACAGGTTCCGATGACGAAAGCTGAGATTCGGAGCGTTTCCCTGTCTAAGCTTCAGCTCAGGCCGGGCGATGTAGTATACGATATCGGAGCGGGTACCGGCTCTGTTTCTGTGGAAATGGCTTTTCAGGCGAGAGAAGGCAGCGTTTATGCGGTGGAAGTCTCTGGAGTTGATCCGGCAGAATGCAGACCGGTTTAGCCTGCCGAACGTAAAAATCGTTTCGGGGAAGGCACCGGATGCGCTGGTACCTCTGCCTGCGCCGGACCGCGCCTTTATCGGCGGGTCCAAAGGTAACCTGGCGGAAATATTGGAACTTTTGGTGAACAAAAACCCAAGGATACGGGTCGTCGTCAACGCCATTACGCTGGAGACGATGGCGGAGGCAGTGAATCAATTCCAAAAGCTTGGGTTTGAAGACGTGGAGATCGTCCAGATC
>CAMJRV010000330.1 GCA_946408315.1 uncultured Bacillota bacterium
TTTCCAGATTTCTCACGTTGCCTTCCGTAGCTTCGGTAGCCAGTCCTCTCGGCAGCAGCATGTTCCTGGCGTAGCCGTCGCTCACCTTGACCACTTCGCCGGATTTTCCCACGCCTTTTACGTCTTTTATCAGTATTACTATCATACTTAACCTCCTATTTGCTTTCCATCCCTTTTACCAGCTCCACAATGAGCTCCAGGACCTCGTCAACAGGGATTTCGACCTGGGCTCCCGCCTTTGTCAGGTTGCCGCCGCCGCCCAGCTTTTCCATGACGCTCTGCACATTGAGATCGCCCAGGGAGCGGGCGCTCACGACGGTAAGCCCTTCTTCGTTTTCTCCTGCCACAAAGCTGGCCCTCACGCCCCTGATATTGAGCATTTCATCGGCAGCTCTGGAATTGATCACCTGCACGTCCAGATGCTTTCCTTCGCACTTAGCGACGGCGATTCCGGGGAGCGGCATGACAGCGCTAGCAACGATCTTAGACCGCTGTTTCAGGGATTCCAGATCGGTCTGGAAAAACTGTCTCACCGTGGCGGTATCGGCGCCCATCCGCCGCAGCCACGAAGCGGCCTCAAAGGTCCTGACGCCGGTTCTTATGGCAAATCGGTTGGTATCTACCGTGATTCCCGCCAGCAGGGCTTCCGCTTCAAATTTATCGATCTCCTTCTTCTCTCCGCTGCTGTACTGGAGAATCTCCGCAATCAGCTCGGAGGTAGAGGACGCATAGGCCTCCATATAGGTCAGGGTCGCATTTTCAATAAATTCTTCCGTCTTTCTGTGATGGTCGATGACCATCAATTTATCGGTTCTTGTCAGCAGCTCGGCACACTCCACCAGACTGGGCCGGTGGGTATCCACGACCACCACGAGGGTATCCTTATCTGCGATTTCAAGCGCTTTCTCGTTGTTGATGAACTGGTAATTGCCCAGCTCCACCGCCGTATTGTACATCTCCGCCAGGGATTCGTTGAAGGAATTGATGATCACGTAGACCGGCTTGTTTCGGGTCTTTGCGATCCTGCTGATGCCGATTGCCGCGCCGAAGGAGTCCATATCCGGTTTTTTGTGACCCATGATGATGACCTGATTGGACTGATCGATGAGCTGCCGCAGAGCATGTGCCATGATCTTCGACTTTCCCTTGTTTCGCTTCTCTACGGTCTGCAGTCTTCCGCCGTAATACTCGATCTTGTTCACCTTTTTGACGACGGCCTGATCGCCGCCGCGGCCCAGAGCCAAGTCCAGAGCGGCTGCCGCGTATTCGTCTCCCTGCTGGGGCGTTTTTCCGCCGACGCCGATGCCGATGCTCAGAGATACGGGAAAATCTGCATCCGTTTCGATCTCTCTCACCTCGTCCAGAACGGAGAACTTGCCCGCTTCCAGCTTTTCAAAATATTTATGTTCAAACACCACGAAATACTGATTGTTCCGAAACCGGGTGACGGAAGCCTGCATCTTTACCGCCCACTGGCGGATCGTCTTTTCGATCTCCGCCGCCACGATGGATTTTCTGTCATCGGGGGAGGAGGCGATCAGCTCGTCGTAATTATCTACGATAACATAGGCAAAGCAGCTCTTTTCGTCCTTGTAAAGGTTCTTTACGACTTCATAGTTCGTCATATCGATCCAGTACAGGACGGCGCTGTTGTTTTTGTCCTCGTCCAGATAGGAGGATACGACCTTGTACGTTCTCCCGTTATGAGAGACCATGACAGGCTTATCAACGGGGTCCTCCGTAAAGAATTCGGATGCCTTCAGCCCGGTTACACGGTAAATCCCTGTATTGGCAACGTCGGCATCCTTGTATATTTCCGAGAACTTTTTGTTGAACCACAGGAACTTTCCTGCCGAATCGATCATGCACAGCGGCAGCGGATGATTCGAAACAGAATAGCTCATCGTTTTGTCGACAATTTGAAAGATGTGCTCCGTATAAGCCTTCATCGATACGCTTTTTTTGCGGTCCCTATATTCAAATAAGTTGAAATGCGGTCTCTTAATGATCTCTCGCTCATTCTAACTCCTATACACTCCGTCGTACCTTGTCAATAGAGGGTAGCGTTCCATTTAAATTTCCGTCTCGTTTATTATAGCATAATTTCTTATATATTGCAGTCAAAATCTACGAATCCCGGAACTGTGATTTTGTCATATGCCCGCCCGAGAAAATCTTTTTCTGATATCGAGAACGACATCGGTCAGTCCCAGAAGAAACAGGAAAGTCTGCCCGAGCCAGGTCAGGATAAAAATTCCCGAGACGATGATCAGCACGAATTTCGGTATTTTTTTTGTATGCCCAAAGTAAAAAATCACCGCCAGCCCCTGTATGGAAAAGACAAATGTAAAGAGCATCTCCAGGTTGAACATCATCAAGCTCTTGTCTATTATTCCCATATTTACGGTAATATAGGACAAAAGATAAATAATCAGCGAGCCCATGATGACATTTTTGGGCAGAGAAAAGGTCCGAAACGGGGGCAGAAGGGAAATCTTCTTTCCCGATTTATGGATCACCCACGAAATAACGGCATAATTCAAATAGGCGGTCACCATGCTGAGAACGATGATCGTGCCCGGCAGGGCCAGCTTCGTGATCTCCTTTATATTTTCCAGCGCATGCCGCATGGCATCCGGCTCCAGATCCTTCATCCCCATGGCATAATAGCTGCTCAGATTCATATCGTCCACGCTGATCTGATTCATCGCGGAGTTGAGCACTTCAAAAAACGTAGCCCCGGTCATGGACCAGAAGATAAGGAATACAAGGGCCACGCCCGTCATCGCGCTCATAGAACCCTCCAGGACCCCCCGGTACGCATTCCGGCCGCTGAGCATATGTCTCATCATGACGGGGATAGGAATAAAAATCAGAATCAGTAAAATTAGCAATGTATACATTTGGAAATCCTCTCACGCTATTAAATAACTGACGAAGAATGTTAGTTGAACCGGACAAAATGTTATACGACAAAAACCTACGAAGCAAAGATTCGTGATTTTTCAGCATAAATTTTGCCGGGCGGTTCCAAAGAACCGGGCAAAATGTTAAAAAGAAGCGATTGCTCGCTTCTTCCTTTTTCATACGTGCGGTTGCACTTAGTCTGCTGTGTAAGGCAGTAAAGCAACGATTCTTGCTCTTTTGATCGCCTTTGTAACTTCTCTCTGGTGAATAGCACAAGTGCCGGTTATTCTCTTAGGAAGAATCTTCCCTCTGTCTGTTACATATTTTCTAAGCTTATCAACATCTTTGTAATCGATGGTTTCTGTCTTATCCGCACAGAACTGGCATACTTTTTTTCTTCTCATGCCGCCGCGTCTTTTGTCCATCATGATATCTTACCTCCTGTTAAAATGGTATATCATCATCGTCCTCGAGGGCTTGGAACCCTTCCGGAATTCCGGGAACGCCCCTGGCATCCTGTCTTTCAAATCCGAATCCCGATCCGGAACCGGAGTCCGCCTTGTCGCCCCTATCTAAAAATTCTACTCTGTCAGCAACGACGTCGGTGGTATATACGGTAGCGCCTTCTTTGTTCTTATAGGAACCTGTTTGAATACGGCCTTGTACGGCGACCAAACGGCCCTTGGTGATGAAGCGCTCTACGAGTTCCGCAGTTTTTCCAAAGCAAGTGATTCTCGGGAAGTCCGCGCCTTTATCCTTGCCTGCCCTGTCTATGGCAAGCGTGAAGGTGGCTACTGCCATCTGGCTTTCCGAAACGTATCTCACCTCAGGGTCTCTGGTTAATCTGCCGATTAATACTACGTTGTTCATATTAACTGCCACCCTTTCCTGTTGCTATCTCTATTTCTCATCTTTGTTGATAATGATATGTCTGATGATTGAATCGGAAATCTTGAGCCTTCTGTCAAGTTCTTTCGGCAGATCTGCGCTTCCGGTAAACTCAGCCACTACATAATATCCCTCGTTCTTCTTGTTGATCGGGTATGCGAGCTTTCTGTTTCCCCAAACGTTCACTTTTCCGACTTCACCATCGGCGGAAATGACTTCCTTCACCATTTCAATTGCAGCTTCCTTCTTATCATCTTCCAGTGCTGCTTCAATGATGAACATAACCTCATAATTGTTCATTTTTTCACCTCCCTGTGGACTAAATGGCTCTTTTTTGAAAAGAGCAGAGAGCAATAAATTTGTCC
>CAMJRV010000331.1 GCA_946408315.1 uncultured Bacillota bacterium
AAATTCGGAAATCGCCGCAGCCAGCAGTACGTTAGAAGACTTTGGATACCATCAGGAACTGAAAAGAAGTCTGAGCGCCTGGCAGCTTGCAGTCTTCGGACTGGTCTTCATGATTCCGATCGCACCCTTTGGAATCTACGGATTTCTGGCGGAAGCCTCCAATGGCATGGTGCCGCTTGCCTATGCCATCGGTATGTTCGGAATGATCTTTACCGCATTTAGTTATGGAAGAATGGCGGAAGCCTTCCCGATCGCAGGTTCGGTGTACGCATATTCCTCTCGGGGCATCAACCGGCACGTAGGTTTCATGACCGGCTGGGCAATTCTGCTGGATTACATCCTGATGCCGACCTTGATCTACGTGGTATGCGGAGCCTCGATGAACGCAATCTTTCCGCAGATTTCCATATTTTTATGGGCTGTCATATTCCTCCTGGTCGTAACGGTGGTCAACACCATTGGAATCGAAGCGACTTCCCGTGTCAGCGTGGTTGCGCTGGGATTTGAACTGGTCGTTTACTTTTTATTCATGATCTTTGCGATCATTGCCATCGCAAAGGGAACCAACGGCGCTGAGTTTTCTGTTGATCCCCTTTTCAATGCGAAGAACTTCAGTTTCGCTATGGTTATGAATGCCGTTTCGATCTGCGTCTTAAGCTTCCTGGGTTTCGACGCGATCAGCACCCTTGCGGAAGAGACAAAGGGCGGTGGAAAAGTGGTCGGAAAGGCCTCCGTGGGAGCGCTGCTTATTCTGGGATCGCTCTTTATTATATTGACATGGGCGGCCGGATTGGTATGGCCGGATTGGAATGCATTTAAAAGCCTGGATACCGCGTTCTATGAAATCGCCAACGCCGCAGGCGGAAGGTGGCTTCTGACGCTTTGCTCTGTCGCCACGGCGCTTTCCTGGGGCTTTGCAGCGCTTACGGCCCAGGTTGCCGTATCCCGGGTATTATTCAGCATGTCGCGTGACGGAAATTTCCCCAAACAGTTCTCAAAAGTTCATCCGAAATATAAAACACCGTATATCGCAACGTGGTTTATCGGCGCGTTATCCCTGGTGATGTCCTATATTTTTCAGGGAAACATCGACGGCCTTACCGTACTCGTCAATTTCGGGGCGCTGACATCGTTTATCATCCTTAACTTAACGGTCATTTACTATTATAAGGTGAAGTTAAAAGCGAAAGACAATTTTAAATATGTCCTTCTGCCTGTAATCGGCGCAGTGATTATCGGAGTGGTCTGGTTCAGCCTGAGTTCACAGGCCAAGACGTTAGGACTCATTTGGCTTGCCTGCGGTTTGGCTTATTATCTGATCCTGACGAAAGTATTCAAAAAGGATGCGGGGAATCTTGAGCTGTAAGCGGAAGCCTTGCTTCGCAGTAAACAACTTTATCCCGGGGGCGGGGCGACCTTTCGCCCCTGGGATTTCCATTAAAGATTATCTGGTGGACGGTGCCTTATGGTGGTAAAATATACAGTATTCTAAAAAGCAGAGAGACGAGGTGGCATATGAGAGCTCGAAGCGGGAAACAGTTTGATAGAAATTCTCTGGTATCTCAGATACTCTTTATTTTTGTAATTTTTAACATCCTCGCAATCCTGTCCTTTAATTTCTACGTGCTTCAGCAGGACCGGAAGAGCAGAGTGAAAAATATCGAGGAAAACCTGCAGGCGATTGCAACAGAAAAGGCAAATACCGTATCCCTGGTTATGGGCGATCTGGTTCGGGAAACGAAAGATCTTGCAAAATGGACGGGGGAATTTCTCGCAGCGGAAGAAAACACGACGCTTCCCGATTCTTATAAAAAAGACAGGAACGGCGTTCTGTACCGTGAGACGGGAACCTCCAATCCTCCCGGAAAATCCGCCGTCTTTTTCCCGGCGGACGGAGCCTTGAACGAAGAGGTAATTCGAACGATCAATGCGACGGAGAAGCTGGACGCGGTATTTGAGAAAATCGCCGAGGGGAACATCTATGTACAGTGGGCCTATGTCGCTACGGAGGAAGGCTTGCTGAGAATGTATCCCTATTCTTCTGTGGAGATGTACAATCCCAATCATATGCAGAAGTACGATTATTATTACAAGGTAGCCAATCCTGAAAACAACCCGGAAAGAAAAGCCGTATGGACAAAGCCCTATGTGGACTTTTTAGGAACCGGCTGGATGATAACCTGCTCCGTACCGCTTTACGAGAAGGATCGTTTTATCGGTGTCGCCTGTCTCGATGTGAGTCTGAAAACTATTCAAAACCAATTTTTAGTGGATTTCCGCCTGGGTGAGAACGGCATCGCCTATCTGCTGGAAAAGTCGGGAAATATCATCTATCATCCCTCCTTCGTTCCGAGAGGAGGAGACCAGGGACAGATGTTTCTGACCAATATCATAACGGACACCGACCTGGACGCAAACTACAAAGACGCGCTGACGAAGATGCTGTCCCGGGGAGAAGGGGTAATTTCATACAAGAGCGCTTCCAATAAAAATCAGAATCAAACCATCGCATACTCCGCAGTGGACTGGCAGCCGTGGATTCTTGCGGTAGAAATCGATCAGAACGACTATATCGCCGTAAACAATTTGAATGAATCGAGCCTGAAACTATTCAGCCTTGTCCTGCTTCTGGTATTTATCTGCCTGGCGGTTTTTCTGTACCGGCAGTATTCAAAGCCGTTTGCCCATCTGATTAACCGGGCAAAATTCATAGCGGAAGGCAATTATGACCAGGAAGAGCCGATCTATAACTATACCGAAATAGAGTCCCTTTCCAATGCGTTTAATTCCATGAGCGCTAAGATAAAGGACTATACGGACCACCTGATCAGGAAAAATAATGAGATTCAGAGCATTATCAATGGGATCGGCGGCTTATTGATGATCCTGACGCCGCAGCTTGACATTATCACGATGAATCAAAAAAGCATGGACGCAATCGGAAAAACCGAAGAAGAACTGCGAGGGAAAAAATGCTTTGAGGTGGTCACCGATTGCAGCAAAACCTGCAAAGGCTGCCGGATTCGGGAGTCACTGGACACAAAATCGGTCAAATATGCAAGGATCGCGGTAAACAATGATATTTTCCAAAACACATACTACCCCATCCTGGCAAACGAAAAAGAAGTGTCTGAGATTATTGTATACAGCCAGAAAATTACGAAGCTCATGATGCTGGAAAAGGAACTGTCTCAAAGTGAGAAAATGTCTGAAATCGGGCAGCTTACATCGGCGATCGCACATGAGCTGAAAAATCCGCTTGCAGTGATAAAGGGCTCGTCATATCTTCTGAATGCATATGCGAGTAAATATCAGGACGAATTCATGGAGGAGAGTATCGGCACCATTGTGCAGTCGACGGAAAATGCCGAAAACATTATCTACAATCTTCTGGATTTTTCAAGCCCGTCAAAAAAGAATTATATTTATGGAAACATTACAAAGATCATAGATCAGATTATTATCCTTTCCAGGAGAAACAGTATTCATCGGAATGTCACAATAGAAACGAGATTTGATCCCAATCCGTTGATGTATTACGGCGACACGGAGCCGCTGAAACACATATTCCTGAATCTGATTTCAAACTCTATCAACGCCCTGAAGGATGGGGGCACCATTTCGATCGAGGGGTATTATGCAAAAGATACCGAGGAAAAAGTAATCCTGACCATTAAGGACAACGGCTCGGGAATCGATGAAGCCTTCAAGGAAAAAGTGTTTGATCCGTTTTTTACAACGGATGAAACGGGAAAAGGAACCGGTATAGGGCTTTGGATTACGAAGATCATGGTCGAAAAAATGCAGGGGTCCATTCAGCTAATCAGTTCAAAAGAGACGGGGACTGAATTTACGATTGTTTTACCGATAAACCCGGAATAGGCAGGAGGCTAACATGCTTTACAATGACCAGCTCCTTATTGTGGATGACGACAAGGACTTATTGAAAATTTATGAGAAGATATTTAAAATGAATCATTTTAATGTCCTTACGGCCAGCGACAGTCCGGCGGCTCTCGAGCTCGTGAAAAAGAGGCAGATCGGTGTAATCGTCTCCGACATTATCATGCCGAAAATGGACGGAATGGTTTTGCTGCATAAAATCAGAGAGATCAATCCGTCGATCCAGGTGATCATGCTTACTG
>CAMJRV010000332.1 GCA_946408315.1 uncultured Bacillota bacterium
GTTTGTGCCTATCACCGAAACGGTTCTTGAAGTGAAGAACCTGACGAAGAAGGGAGTCTTCAGCGATATCTGCTTTTCCGTGAGAAAGGGCGAAATCCTTGGTGTAGCGGGGCTGATGGGCGCAGGGCGTTCCGAGGTGATGAACGCGGTCTTTGGAATCGATAAATTTGACAGCGGAGAAATCTTTGTCGACGGCAATAAAGTCCGGATCAGCAGCCCTCGCGACGCGATTAAAAACGGGCTCGGAATGGTGACGGAGGACCGGAAGCTGCTCGGACTCGTGTTGTGCCGCTCGGTACTCGAAAACACCACCTATGCCAATCTGGACAGCTTGAGCAACTGGGTCTTCACGAACCGCAAAAACGAGGTGGAGGCAACTCAGGGAATGATCGATATGCTGGCGATCAAAACTCCGTCCTACAGGCAAAAAGTGGGAGCCCTGTCGGGCGGAAACCAGCAGAAGGTCGTTTTGGCGGACTGGCTTTTGACAAAGCCGAAAATTCTCATCCTCGATGAGCCTACAAGGGGAATCGACGTCGGCGCCAAAGCGGAGATCCACAAGCTGATGTGCCGATTTGCCGGAGAGGGCATGGCCATCATCATGATCTCATCCGAGCTTCCCGAAATCCTGGGGATGAGCGACAACGTTCTGGTCATGCACGGCGGGGAAGTTAAGGCCGTTTTTCCACGGGAAGAGGTAACGCAAGAAAAAATATTACAATGTGCAGTGGGGGTTGAATCGCATGAAAAAAACTAGTGTTAGGGACTTTTTGCTGAAATATATGATGGCAATGCTGCTGGTTCTCATTATCATAGCCATGTCCATTTTAAGACCTGAATTTCTTTCCGGCGAGAACCTTCTGAATATCCTGAGACAGATTTCCGTCAACGCCATATTAGCGTTTGGAATGACCTTTGTCATCATCACGGGAGGAATCGATTTGTCCGTAGGTTCGCTGCTCGCCGTCAGCGGCGTCTTTGCGGCAGGTCTGATCAAAAATGGCGCAGGCATTTTACCGGCATGCGCGATTGGGATACTGGCCGCAGGTCTCCTAGGATTCCTGAACGGGCTGACGATTTCCAAGCTCAAGGTGCCGCCCTTTGTCATTACGCTGGCCATGATGACCATCGGCCGGGGCATCGCATACGTACATACGGACGGACGTCCGATCGTGGACCTGGACGAGAGCTTCCTGGTCCTGGGCCGCGGCAAGTTTCTGGATGTGATTCCCTGGCCGATCATCGTAATGCTGCTTGTGATGGGAATTATGGCATTGCTGCTGTATAAGACGAAATATGGAAGATACGTATATGCGCTGGGAGGAAACGAAGAAGCCGCCAGAGTTTCCGGGATCAAGATCAACAAGATCAAAACGATCGTCTATACTGTTAACGGTCTGCTCGCAGGTCTGGCCGGGATCGTCCTGGCTTCGAGAATCAATTCGGGGCAGCCCCAGGCCGGCGTCAGCTATGAATTGGATGCAATTGCGGCGGTTGTAATCGGCGGAACCAGTCTGTCCGGCGGCGTAGGCTCCATCCATGGGACGCTGCTGGGCGCACTGATTATCGGCGTAATCAACAACAGCTTAAACCTGCTTGGCGTAAACCAGTATTACCAGATGATCATAAAGGGACTTGTCATCGCATTTGCAGTTATCGTCGATGTGGCGAGCACAAAAAAGAACAAGTAGTCTGTAAAAAATAATAGTAGTAAAACTGTTATTTTTATAAAAATTCCCTTGCAAAACACAGAATAAGAGGAGGTTCTTATGAAAAAAAGATTAGGATTCTTGTTGGTATGTCTCCTGTTGATCGGCACGTTTACGGGCTGCGGATCAAATTCGGGAGATACTGCGAAAGATGATTCTTCATCAGACGGGAAACTGAAGATCGGGATCAGCATGAGCGAGGACACACAGTTTTTAACGAATGTTCGCAAAGCGGCAGAAAAGAGAGCGGATGAATTGGGTGTAGAATTGATTGCCAACAGCGGACAAGGTCAGGTTGAAAAACAGATCAACGATATGGAAGCGTTTATCACGATGGGTGTGGACGCCATCGTCTTCAATCCTCTGGACAGAGACGCCATGAACGAAGTCGTGGACAAGGTAAAAGCTGCGGGCATTCCCCTTGTAGAAGTCAATACGTTTACATCCAACGACAACTATGATGTATACGTGGGTTCTCCTGAAGAAGACGCCGGACGGATCCAGGGCGAATGGATTGCCAAGAACCTTGGCGAAAGCGGCGGTGTCGCCATCATGTACGGACAGATGGGCCACAGCGGACAGATCGGACGGTATGAAGGTCTGAAAACCTCGCTCCTCGACAAATATCCCGGCTGGAAGGTCGTTGTCGACAAGACCGGCGAGTGGAAGCGCGAGATGGGACAGTCCATGATGGAAGACTGGCTTCAGTCCTATAAAGGCAAGATCAACGTCGTGGCATCCCAGAATGACGAAATGGCTATGGGCGCGATTGCGGCGTTAGAAGAAGCGGGGATGCTGGATCAGATCAAGGTTTTGGGAATTGACGCCAGCCCCGATGCGATTAAACTGGTACGGGAAGGAAAAATGGCCCTTACCGTATTCCAGGACAGCTTTGGGCAGGGAACGAAAGCTCTTGAAATCGCGGTTGACCTCGCATCCGGCAAACCGTCTCCCGGGAAGAAAGTAGACATTCCGTTCCAGGAGGTAAATAAAGATAACGCCGCAGATTTTGAACAATATCTGAAAGAATGGGAATAAGAGAATATCGCAATAGATACAAATGCCGGAGGGGGTTCCCCTCCGGCAAAAAAATGCAAGGATTGATCTTCAAAAAAATGCTGAGATTGATCGATCAGGGCGCGGGCGGACTTTTCAGGGTCTGCGTGTGCTTTTTCCGGAATTTCCCCGGAGACATGCCTGTGATCTTTTTGAAAAGCAGGTTGAAATAGTTCGGGTTGTCGTAGCCTACCATCTTTGCGATTTCTGTAATCGGCTTTTTTGTCGTGATCAGGATATTCTGCGCTTCGCCGATCCTCCGGTTGATTACATACTGTATGGGAGAAAACCCGATTTCTTTTTTGAAAACATGAGCGAGATAAAAAGGGCTGATATAGAGATTGGCTGCAATTTCGGTAAGGTTTATTTCTTTCATATAGTTTTGATCGATATAATCTTTGATCTTCAGGCCGAGGAGCCTTGTTTCACCGTCGTTTGCGTCATGGCTGTTTTGTGTGATCCGGATCATTAAAGACACAAGAGTGCACAAGGTGTACTGGCAGGTTTCTTCCATGCCGGGGGTTTCCGTTAAAACCTCATTGATCATGAGCTCGAACAGGTTTTTGAAGATGTGATAATACTGATCACTGCTGATCATCGGCAGCATATTTTCATGGATAAGGTGGTTATAAGGCAGGCCGTTGATTTGAAAGTTGTTGATGCCGCAGACATAGGTGACCAGGGGATGATCTGCGCTGGAACGCTCGTCATGCAGCACGCCGCAATTGGAGATCAGGATATCCCCCTTTTTGCCTTCGATGGCTTTTCCGCCGATAATAAAGCTCCCTTTACCTTCGCGAATAAACAATATTTCCGTGACATTTTCGTGCAAATGCATCGGACGTATCCAGTGATTCACATCGCTGATATCACAGACATGCACAAGATCAGGCAATTTTCCGTCAGTAAAAATAGGATAACTCTTATTTTTAAAAAAGTATTGCATCTGTACTTCCTCTAGTGAGAGAAAACGTGTATATTTCAACAATTATACTATCATAAACAGATAGGCAAAGCAATTTTCTGCAACACATGAGCAAGATATTATACTTTTCACTTGTGATTCCATTCACAAGATTAAAATTTAAAGGATTTCAAAAGTAAGAATGAGCAACAATCTAGGATTAGGTTCGCAATAAAATGTATCTGAAAATAGATTATAATGATTACAAAAGTTAACTTGAGCCGAAACGATCGACTGCAAATGAATAAAAAGGAGAGAAAGAAATGAAATCAAAAACCGCTTTTTTGCATAAACCCCATGATCTTCGCGTGGAAGAGGTTGAACTTGCACCTTTGAAGCCCAATCAGGTCCTGATTCAGGTCGGCGCCTGCGGCATCTGCGGTTCCGACGTAGAGTGCTACGAAG
>CAMJRV010000333.1 GCA_946408315.1 uncultured Bacillota bacterium
TCCGGGGACATTCTCCCAAACGAGGTATCGAGGTCGAACAAGGTGAGCTGGTACGTTTCGCTGCTCATCGGCTTTTCTCATCTCCTTTGCAATCCGTGTCTGCTCCATAAATAGACCGGAGCGTTCTCCGGCAAGTCCGGCACGCTGTCCAGCCACACTCAGGTCCTGGTTATCCCGATATCGGGATAATCAAGATAATACCGAAGAAATAGTTATCCCGAAGATTGGGTTATATAGTAGAAAAAAGATAGATAACACCTCGCTTTCTTAAATTTGAATCCCGAAAACTTCGGGATAACACTAATGCCCTGTATAATGGAAATTGCCAGCCAATTGGCGAAAAAAATCATACAGAGGTGATAAATTTGAAACACATCAACATGAAAGATCTTGTAAAGCAGGTTCTTGATGCGCTCCATCAATCAGGTATGCGAGTAAAACAAATCAAAGACTACAAATATTGCGGTCTTTACCCTATCTGCCAATACTTTAGTGACAAAGGTTTGACTGCCTACACAAAAAATGTTGCAGATGAGTTCATTCTCCAAATCCGTGCCGAGTACGAGCAGGGGAAAATATCGCGATGGAAATGGACCACGGTACGAAGATCAGCTGAACTACTGGAAAAATACCATACCGAAGGTACTGTGACACTGCCATCGCTTCCAAAATGGGAGGTGCTTTACAATCCACTGCATCAGCCGCCATCCTCACAGCTTCTTTTAGAGGCTGATAATCTGTTGGTGTTGGTTTACCAAACCAAACAGGAGCTGCTGAGATTTGGATATCGGGAAAAAACCATCAGCAACTATGTTTACGATGGGTTTGATGCTATTCTCCGTTACTGCGGGGAGCGTGGTATAACGCAATATGAGAAAGACGCAATTGATAGCTTTGTTGCACAGACACGCACCGGCTACGAAAATCATTCAATATGTCGGTCTGTGTACCAAAATGTCCGTAAAGTGGCCACCCTCTTGGATGAGTACCACAAAACCGGCAAGATTGAATTGAAGCGTGTTCCTGCATGGGGGCTGCGAAGGCCAGGCGCGTATTATACCGAGTTGCTTAATGCCTTTTGCCGGGAGAACGAACAGACTGGTGCCCTTGCACATAGTACAATCTCTGTCGCCCATAGTGCGATCCGCAATTTTCTCTTTGAATTAGAGGATATGGGATATGTGGATTTTGGCGGTATAACGCTTTCGGTTGTAAGCAAGTGTGTGTCGCATAACGCTAAGCGATATGCTGGTGGGCTGGGGTCCATGCTGTTTGCGATTCGCTCTTTTTTACGCTTCTTACACCGAAATGGCACAACACAAATCGATCTGAGTATTGCAATGCCAGAAATGGTTGCAAAAAGGCGAGTGATACGCCAGGGGTTTGATACAGTCGAAACTGAAAAAATGCTATGCAGTGCCAACGTCAATTACTCTACAGGCAAGCGTGACTATGCCATTATGCTAACCGCCATTCAGACGGGCCTGCGGGCTGTGGACATCGTGAACTTGAAACGGCAGGATATTGATTGGAGAAACTATGAAATACGTATTATTCAAAGCAAAACCGGGCACCCGTTGAGCTTGCCATTGGAGTATGAGACTGGGAACGCGATTGCCGATTACCTGTTGAACGAACGGCCAAAGTGCGATTTACCTTTTATCTTTCTATGTGGCAATCGTCCCTACCGCCCTTTAAAGAATCGCTCAGCCAGTGCCATGATTTCCCGGTATATGCAGCGGACGGGTATCGATAAGTCAGATATTCCCCGGCGCGGCTTCCACAGTTTCCGTCGTTCCTTTGGTGCAGGACTGCTCGAATCTGAAATTTCACTGGATATGCTTAGCGAATTGCTCGGGCATACTCACATGGATTCGGCAAAGCCATACCTTGCGGCAAATGAACTGGGATTAAAAAGTTGTGCCATTGGATTGATTTCTACTGAGAAAGCAGGTGAGGGATGGTGAAGTGTGTTTTTGGTAGTCACTTTGCAAGGTTCATTCAGCAATTCATTGAACAGAAGAATGCCCTGGGTTTTCCGTATGAAGAAAGCATTCGTATACTACATGTGTTTGATCGATTTTGCATGGACAAATTTCCCGATGAAATGGTGTTGACCAAGGAACTTTGCATGGCCTGGGCGGTTCGGAAAGAAGCGGAACAAAACAACTCCTTTCGCAATCGCTTAATGCCGGTTCGGGAATTTGCCAGATACTTAAACAGGATTGGAGAAGTGTCCTATGTGCTTCCCCCGGATTTGTCTCAAAAAGGTCCACGCCACATGCCACATATTTACTCTGAGGAAGAAATCGCTGCCTTTTGGCACGTTCTGGATCTAATCCGTCCGAGAGGGGGATTCCCCATCCGTCATCTTGTGATACCAACGATTTTTCGTTTGATCTATTGCTGTGGCTTGCGTCCCATAGAGGCGAGGAAACTCCGTGTAGAAAATGTCGATTTGGACGTCGGAAAGCTCAAGATTATGGAGTCCAAGGGGCACAAGGATCGCATTGTTATAATGGCTGACGATATGACAGAACTATTACGGCAATACCATCAACAAGTGAGCCGCATTATGCCGGGACAGGAACTGTTTTTCCCTAATTCACAGGGACATTTGTATACGAAGAAATGGATTGAAAAGACATTTCGCATCATGTGGGCCAAAACCGGTATTCCAGTATCCACCGAAAAGCCGCCCAGAATTTATGATTTTCGTCACACCTTTGCAACGCATCGCCTGTATATGTGGCTGCGGGAGGGCAAGGATGTTTCCGCTCAACTGCCCTATCTCAGTGCCTACATGGGACATTCACAACTATCTGATACCTATTACTACGTCCATCTGGTCCCGGAACTGTTCACGGCTATGTCTGGATTGGATTTCTCAAAATACGAGAGTTTGTTGCCGGAGGTGGAGATTGATGAATGATTTTTTCAAGGCCGTTAGAGGCTATCTTCTTGAGTATCTGCCTAAACAGCGGTGTTGCAGCGAGAACACCATCAAATCCTATCGAAATGCACTAAACCTGCTTGTTGAATATCTCCGCACTGAAAAGCAACTGACCGTTTCTCACATTGATTTCAGTCTGTTTAACCGCAATTTGATTCTGGAATATCTGGATTGGTTGGAAAATGTGCGCAACTGCGGTGCAACCACACGAAACCAACGGCTTATGGTAATACGGGCTTTCTTCAAGTACGCTGGTGAGTTAGATTGTACACAGGTGGCTTTGCAGCTTGAGGCGAAAGGGATACCCACTAAAAAGACGCCAGGTAGAATAGTAGAATTTCTTTCCGAGGACGCACTACAAACTTTGCTCAGTCAACCTGATGTGAGGAAACGAACGAACCTTCGCAACCGCTTTTTTATGACGCTCATGTATGAAACTGCTGCGCGATGCGATGAATTGTTGAGTATGAAGGTCCGTGACCTGCGGCTGGATGTTCGTCATCCTGTCGTATATCTGACCGGAAAGGGAAACAAAACCCGTTCTGTAGCCTTACTGCCCAAAGCTGTGGAGCATTGTAAACAATATCTGAAAATGTTTCACGCCGACACCGTCAAGGACGATTTCCTGTTTTTCACTGTTATTCATGGCACAAAACAAGCAATGTCACCCGATAATGCTGCCGCATTTATGAAAAAGTACGGCGAAATGGCACGTAAGATTTGCCCTGAAGTTCCTGAAAGGGTGCATCCTCATCAACTGCGGCACACAAGGGCGATCCATTTATACCGTGATGGTATGCCGCTGGCTGTATTATCTGAATTTCTTGGCCACGTTGATCCAGAAACCACAAAAATCTATGCATATGCCGATGCCGAAATGAAGCGCGCGGCTATGGAAAAAGCTGAACACTTGCGAAAGGGGGTGCCTGTTCCCATACCTATTTGGAAGGACAATGAGGATATGATCCTGGAATTGTCCGGACTTAAATGATTTGTTATCCCGAAGTTTTCACGAAGAAGCGGCCTATTAAGCGGCTTTCTCGTCTGACTTCGGGATAATTATTTCTTCGGTATTATCCTGGCATGGGCTGCCCCCGCAAATCACGTCCACAGGAGGCAGTGCCGCTCCGTCAAGTTTTGTGATATCTCCGCCATG
>CAMJRV010000334.1 GCA_946408315.1 uncultured Bacillota bacterium
GTGCCAGATAGGTGCTGCGATTGCGGCTTTCCAGCGCCAGGTCGAGCAGGAGGGTATGCGCCTCCTCACAGAAAGCGTTGAGACAAAGCAGTCCGGTCAAGACGTTTTCCGCCTCTCGTGTGCGGCCCGATGCGAGATGGCAGCCGGCAAGTCCCAGTGCGATCCGTTCATATTCGGCTTCGGCCTCAAGGGCTCTTTCCGACGCCCAATCATAGCCTTCTCCCGAAAGATACACTCCGCGGTATAACGAGAGAGTCTGCGCCGCACTTTTCGCGTTTTCCTCGGTGATTACGGCGTTTTCTCGCGCAAAGCGCATAAAATCCGTATAGTCGCAGATTCCGGACGCGATGGCAAGAGCGTTTTCTTCGGTCAGGCGGATCCGTTCACACCGGGGATCAAGGGCGGCCAGCAGGCTTTTCAGCCGGTAGATCGTCATGTGCAGGTTGTGGATCGTGTTCTTGTCATTCCTCCCGTCAAACAGCGCGTCCAGCAGCTCCGCCCTTGAAACAGGAGTGCCGTTTTGGCCGATCAGGTATAGCAGCAGCGCCCGTACCCGGCGAGTACCCCACTTCATCTCTGTTTCACAGCTCATCTCAAAGGCGCCGAAACAATGAATGGAGATCGCGCGCTTTTCGGGGGCCTTCCGATAGAGCAGATCATACTGCCTGCGCAGATGAACGACGCACTCCTGCAGCCGTGTCTGTTTCAGGGGCTTTAATAAAAAGTCCAGCGGATGGGCTTTATAGGCTTCCAGTGCGTATTGAGCATGGGCTGTGACAAAGATCACGATCACCCGGGGGCAGCGCTCCTGAATTCGAAGCGCCAGCTCCAGCCCGTCCAGCTTTGGCATGTCGATATCCAGAAAGACCGCGTCGGGCGGATGCAGCGCGATGGTCTCCAGGGCCTTCAGCGGACGCGTTTCCATCCCCTCAAGCTCCAAATCGGGATATTGACTGAGCTGCCATGCCAGTTCTTCCAGACAGGGCTGTTCGTCGTCAATCAGCCATACGTTCATGTTCACTACCCCCTTGATACGGAATTTCAAAATAGACCTCGCAGCCGCCGCCCTCCGGCACGGAAAAGATAAGGGCGGTGTGGTAGAGACGCGCCAGACGGCGGTTGATGTTTTCGATCCCTACACCTCTTCGGGACGGGGACGGATTTTCCGGAATGCCAACGCCGTCATCCCGGACGCCGATTCGTATCTTGCCGTTTTTCACCGGCCGGGAATAGACTGTAACCGTCCCTCCTTCGTCTTTTTCGCGCAAGCCGTGGACGAACGCGTTCTCCACCAGCGGCTGCAGCATGAGCGAGGGAAGCAGAAAACCCTCCGCTTCCACACGATATTCCACCTTCAGCTTTTCCCCAAAGCGTGCCTGCTCCAGTGCGGTGTAGGCCTGCACCAGTTCCAGCTCCTGAGCGAGGGGGACCAGCTCGTCCTGCTCATAATCGTAGAAGCTGCGCAGATAACTGCTGAAATCCACAAGCAGTTCCCGGGCGCGGTCCGGTTCTCTGCGGGAAATGGAGATGATGGAGGTCAGCGCGTTATGGATGAAGTGCGGGCGTATCTGCCCTTTCAAATGAGCGATCTCCAACATCTGCGCTCGCCGATAGCGCAATGCGACCACCGCCATCTGCGCAAAGACGAACACGAGGTACTGAAATCCGGCAGCATTTAAAAGGTAATAGCCGGTAGAGCGGTCGGGCAGAAACATCTCATAGAAAATGAGCAGAAGGATCAGCAGAGTGGCGGACAGCAGGAGAGAAGCGCCCTCACGGCCGTACCAGGCGGCGCGGATAAGCTGCGCCGTCACAGCAAGCATCACGAGCAGCAGGATGTAGTTCATCAGCATGTAGGAGGCTGTCACCAAATCCAGCGGAAATAGCAGAATGAACCCTGTCACGCCTGCGGTATAGGCGAGCACGGTGAGAACCTGCCATTTGGGAACGATTCTTCCGTATGTGCAGTGGATAAAATACAGCAGAAAAAACTGCGCCCACGGCATGGTCAGGAAATCGATCCAATTCATATAGACGATGGGAGCTTGGGGAAACAGGCTCATAAACACGGCGTCGCCGACCAGCGAGAGCCGCAGAAAAACCAGAAACCCGAGGATGAATAGGATCAGCGTGTCCTTTTCTTTGCGCTGTACGGCGAAAAAAATCAGGAAGAACAGACAGGAAATCACCAGACAGGACATGGCGGAGGTAACGGCATTGGAAAGCAGCCTGTCAAAGGCGGCAACCTGTGGATAGGTTCCGAAGATGATCGGGTCCCACATGCCCCCCTCGCCATAGATGGCGTTGCTTACCTGTATTACAAGGTCAAAGTTGTCACTTGTGGGAGAAAATGCCGCGAGCTGCGGGCGATAGGCGGAGACGGGAGCGGTTTCGTCGTCGCCGAAACTGCCGTTCTGCGCGATAAGCACCCCATCCACGGTTAGCCGGTATGCCGATGCCATGCGCTGGATCCGGACGCCGTATTGCTTGTCGGCTTCCGCACCTGTCACATGAATGTGGTAGGTCGCCGTTCCCTTCCCGGGGAGGGCGTTACCGTTCATTCGGTAGTTGTTCCATTTGTCGGGAACGCTTACAAGGGAAAACCCATGTCCGCCGCTTTTGATTTGTGCCTCGGTTAGCGCCTGCCCCCAATAAAACTCCCACTGGCCTGACAGCTCAAAGGCCCTTTCTTCCGGCCGCTGGGCCAGGTCAAGCACGCCGTTTTGAACGGAGGGAGTCTCGGCATCCCAAAGCCGGGCGTGGAAGAACAGGCCCGCAAGGATGAACAGGGTAAACAGTGCCGGCAGACCGATGGCCGCTACTTTCTTCCAACTTGTACTCATTCCCGTACCTCGATTCGATTCTCGTACCACGATTCGATTCCCGTACCTCGACTCAATTCCTGGGTTTATTATAACGCATCCCCGGAGAGTTTTCGACTATAGAAACAAAGAACTTGACAAGTGATACGAAAAAAGTACACTGATTTTAAAATAATTAATCGTAAAATAGATTCTGCTGGGTATAGTTAAAAGAAAATAATGTGATATGAGGGGGCTGCTATGAACAATCAGAAAGAATATGATCCGAAATTCACGCGGTTTCATGACCTGATGAAGTTCCGCGTGAGAGAAATCCTTTTGGTATCGACTCCTTATGATTCCTTTGTCCTTGAGGAGGACGGCCACCTTTCCGATAAGATTTTCAGCGAGTATCTGGATTTGAACCTGCAGTTTGTTCCGCGGATCGCCCACGCATCTTCGGCGGAAGAAGCCTTTGAAGCGCTGCGGAGCCGAACCTACGATCTCGTCATTACGATGCCGAGGATCAGCGATATGAGCCCTCTGGAATTTAGCAGACGCGTCAAGGAAGCCTACCCGGAAAAGCCGGTGGTCATGCTGACCTATGAAACGCTGGACGAGGAAACTCTCGCAAAGATCAGGGAGGCGAAGACCATAGACCGGGTATTTGTCTGGTCCGGCAACAGCCAGATCCTGCTTGCGATCATCAAGTATGTGGAGGATCGCGGAAATGTGGAGGAGGACAGCCGGCAAGGCGTCCAGGTGATCCTGGTCGTCGACGATTCTCCCGGCTATTACTCTCAGTTTTTGCCTCTGATTTATACGGAGATCATGAAGCAGACCAGCTACCTGATTTCCCACGCGGTAAACGATCTGCACCGCCTGCTGCGGATGCGGGCCAGGCCCAAAATCATACTGGCCGTTTCCTATGAAGAGGCGATGGACATGGTGCGAAAATATAAAAACAATCTCCTCGGCGTCATCTCCGACATCGGATTTCTGAAAGAAGGAGCCGTATACGGTGAAGCCGGGCTGGAGCTGGCGGCCGTAGTCAGGGACAGCATTCCCGACCTGCCGATCCTCCTGCATTCCGAAGAGACGGAGAGCATCAGGAAGGCGGAGCTGCTGGGCCTGCGGTTCCTCGACAAGAATTCTCCGAATCTGTTGAAGGAGCTGCGCAATTATATTCTCGATAATTACAGCTTCGGCGAATTTGTGTTCCGCAGCGCCGACGGCGAAGTCATTTCCAAGGCGTCGGACATCACGAGCTTTGAACGGGAGATCAAGGTCCTGCCGGAGGAAAGCCTT
>CAMJRV010000335.1 GCA_946408315.1 uncultured Bacillota bacterium
ATTCTTAACAAAAGGTTTTTCACTTTCTTACGAATTTATTAAAAAATATTATATCATAGCAACGGCTCCAAGATGATTCAAGGAACGCTTCTTCTCAGCAACGCCGTATCTCAATGGATGCGTTCATTATATCCTTTCGCAGAAACTTTTACAACTTTGTAGAATTTCCTGCTTGACATTGAAATCGTTTCGTCATATACTACAGAAAAATAAAAACACACCGTTGATTGAGAAGAGTAGGCAGAGACCTTCATTTCACAGAGAGCTGCTGATGGTGGAATAGCGGCAGATGGAACTAGGCTGAATGGACTCATGAGGGCAGGACGAAATTAGCTTGCGCAATAAAAATTTCGTGGTGTAGGCGAGTGAATCAGCAACACAACAATACGAAATTTTGTCAAACAAGATTGCGCAGATAATTTTGCGATAGGCAAGGCGCGATGATCGAGCTCGAAGTGCACGTACACAAACGTACGTAAACGAGAGCGAGTGAATCAGCAACACAGCCTATCACAAAATTAGCAAGCAAGAGTAGTGTCTGACGGGACCTCCGCCCGTTACCAAGGGAGCACGTATGAAGTACGTGGAATGAGTGGGCGCTTGCGCCAATCAGGGTGGTACCGCAGAAGTATAGCTTTTGTCCCGGAGTAATTCCGGAACAAGAGCTTTTTTTATTGCAGAAAGGAGAAAAAACAATGTCTAAAATTCCGCACAGATTCTATTTGACCGAGGAGCAGATGCCAACACAATGGTATAATCTGAGAGCCGATATGAAGGAACAGCCCGATCCCATCATCAATCCGGGCACGATGAAACCGGCTCAGGTTGAAGATTTATATCCCGTTTTCTGCGAAAAGCTTGCAAAGCAGGAAATGGACGGGGAAACCCGCTATATCGATATTCCGGAGGAAGTTCTGGAGATGTACAAGGTCTATCGTCCGTCTCCGCTGGTCCGAGCCTATAATCTTGAAAAAGCGCTGGATACTCCTGCAAAGATATACTTCAAATTTGAAGGCAACAATACTTCGGGAAGCCACAAGCTGAACTCCGCCATCGCTCAGGCTTACTATGCGAAAGATCAGGGTCTTGCAGGCCTCACGACGGAAACAGGAGCAGGCCAATGGGGAACCGCCCTTTCCGAAGCCTGCGCGTATTTCGGCATTCCCCTCACCGTCTTTATGGTCAAGGTTTCTTACGAGCAGAAGCCCTTCCGGAAAGCCGTCATGGAGACCTTCGGCGGCAAGGTCATCGCCAGTCCGAGCGATACCACCAACGTGGGCCGCGAAATACTGAAGAACGATCCTACCTCCAGCGGCAGTCTGGGCTGCGCCATTTCCGAAGCCATCGAAAAGGCGGTTTCCTCGGAGAATCACAGATATGTGCTCGGCTCCGTACTCAATCAGGTGCTTCTCCACCAGTCGGTGATCGGGCTGGAAACAAAGACTGCGATGGAAATCCTCGGAGAATATCCCGACGTGGTGATCGGCTGCGCCGGAGGCGGCTCCAACCTGGGCGGCCTGATCGCGCCGTTTATGCAGGACAAGATTCTGGGGAAGGCAAACCCGCGGATCGTTGCAGTCGAACCTGCGTCCTGTCCGTCCTTCACCCGCGGCAAATATGCGTATGATTTCTGCGACGTGGGCCGGATCACGCCCCTGGCAAAGATGTACACCCTGGGCTGTGATTTCAAGCCTTCGGCCAATCATGCGGGCGGCTTGAGATATCACGGAATGTCACCGATCCTGTCCAAGCTCTATCATGACGGATATATGGAAGCGATCGCAGTAGAACAGACGAAGGTGTTCGACGCCGCAGTTCAATTTGCGAAGCTGGAGACCATCCTTCCCGCACCGGAATCCTCCCACGCCATCCGCGCCGCCATCGATGAGGCGCTTATGTGCAAGGAATCGGGAGAGGCCAAGACGATCCTGTTCGGCCTCACCGGCACCGGATATTTCGATATGACAGCTTATGCTTCCTACACGGAGGGCACTATGGCGGATCACATCCCAACCGACGAGGAGCTTAACAGCTCCCTCTCAAGACTCCCCAAGATTCCCGGAATCCAGGAGTAACCGAGATTTACGGCGGGAAGGACCTGTTGCAAAACAGGCCCTTCCCGTCTTTCTTTTTGTCCTTCCAATCTCGCTATTTTCTAATCCAGCCATTTCCTTATTTGTTATGATTCACATACGCTGATCGCCGGCCTGGCGATTCCCGTCATTTTCCAATTCTCCACCAAACCGTCGTAAAACCGTCACATAGCGAACCCGTCTCATTCACAGTGGTCCTTTATCCTAGAAACTGTGAAAGGAGTGAACAGAAATGGCAATTGAAGTTTTTAACCGCTATGAAAATAAATACTTTTTAACGGAAGACCTGCTGGATAGGATCCTGTCGGAGATCGAAGAGCATATGGTCCCGGACAAGTTCAACAGGGGGCGCAAGACCTATTCCATCAGCAACATCTATTTCGACACGCCCGACGATTATCTGATCCGGGCCTCTCTTGCAAAGCCGAAATACAAGGAAAAGCTGAGACTCCGGGCTTACGGGGTGCCGGACAAAGACGGCACGGCTTTTCTGGAAATGAAGAAAAAATTTAACGGTCTCGTCAATAAGCGCCGGACCAGCATCCCGCTTCAGGAGGGTTACCTGTTTGCAGAAAACGGCGGTATGTCGCCGCTGTCGGAAGAGATGAATCCTCAGGTGACTCGCGAGATCGCCTGTATGGTCCGGCGTTACGGCACGTTGGCTCCGAAGGTCATGATCGCCTACGACCGGCTGGCCTACTTTGAAAAGGGAAATCCCGATCTCCGGATTTCCTTCGATACCAATATCCGAAGCCGCAGGTATGATCTGAAGCTGGAAGAAGGAAACGACGGCATACTGCTCATCCCCGAAGGAATATGGCTGATGGAGATCAAGACGGCAAGCGCCGTCCCGCTCTGGCTCTCCAGCCTGCTGACCCGGGAGGATGTCTATAAAGTGAGCTTTTCCAAATACGGCTACGAATACCGATGCCATGTAACCAATCGAAAGGAGGAATCCTATTATGCTTGATTCCATTGCAGAAGCGCTCAGCGCTTCCGATCCCGCCATGGTTGCCTCCCTGTCCAACGCATCGGCCGCCATGGGACTTTCCCTTATCTTCGGACTTATTATCAGCCTTTGTTACATGAAAACCAATCCGGGAATGAACTCGGTCCACGGATTTGCGGTCACCCTCATCATGCTCCCGGTGATCCTGTCCATCATCATTCTTTTTGTCGGCAGCGACGTGGCCCGCGCCTTTTCCCTGGCGGGAACAGCTTCGATCATCCGATTCCGCAGTTCTCCCGGCGAGCCGAAGGATATCGGCTTTATCTTCTTCGCCCTGGCAGCCGGTCTGGCCTGCGGCGTAGGAATGTACCTGGCAGGATTTCTATTCACCCTTTTTCTGTCGGCGGCGGTCCTCGTACTAAGCAAAGTCCGCTTCGGGCAAAGGAAGAACCCCGCTCAGATGCTGAAAATCACCATACCGGAGGACCTGAACTACAAGGACGCCTTCACGGACATTCTGGAATCCAGCACAGCACAATACGCTCTGAAGCGGGTGAAAACGACGGATCTAGGCTCGCTTTTCGAGGTAAATTATCAGGTGGTGCTCAACAGGGATACCGATGAAAAGAGCTTTCTTGATGAATTGCGGTGCCGAAACGGCAATCTGAGCATCGTGCTTACGATGGCTTCCAGTGAATAGGAGAATAGTTATGTTGAGAAAATCTAAAAAATTACAGACGATCGTCCTTGTGGTACTGCTCCTGCTGACAACCTCGGTCAGCTGCGCCGCCACACAGACGCAGCAAATACAGACGATGCCGCAGATGGAACGGACGCAGAACGGCTTTTACACCGACATCAGAAATAATTGGGCTTACGAAGCGATCTCCTACGTGCTGGACAGAACGCTCCTGGACGGGACTTCGGAAACGACCTTCTCTCCCAGCCAGCCTATAACCCGCACTGCCTTTGCATCGGCCCTTTCCAGGATGTCCGGCGAGGATTCGTCCGATTCTACACAAGCGGCAGGAACAGCTGCGACGCAAACAGCAGAGGG
>CAMJRV010000336.1 GCA_946408315.1 uncultured Bacillota bacterium
CTGCAAGGGTCAGGGCTGCAAAGCCGTTATTCTCGTTCACGGCTACGGTTCTTCCGGCGTCGGAGGGGGAATCAAAGCGGCGGTGAGAAACAAGCTCAGAGACCCCAGTATGAGCGGTATCGTCCGATCGTATTGCGGCGGAGAGCAATGGTACCAGAAAAAGCGGGAATTGCTCGGCTTTTGCCGGTCGCTTTCCGACCATCAGAGAAAGATAGACGGCAACCAGGGCGTTACCGTAGTGATTTTGAAATGAGGTGAGGAGAAATGGGAATCAAAGTGATTCGCGGAGATATCACCACCCTTGCGGCGGACGCCATCGTCAACGCCGCCAATGAGACTTTGCTTGGCGGAGGCGGAGTTGACGGCGCGATTCACCGGGCGGCGGGAAAAGAGCTGCTGGAAGAATGCAGAACGCTCCATGGGTGCAGGACGGGACAGGCGAAGATCACCCGGGGATATCGGCTGCCGGCGAAACATGTGATCCATACCGTCGGGCCTGTGTGGCACGGAGGCAGCCAGGGAGAGCCGGCGCTGCTTGCGGACTGCTACCGCAACAGCCTCAGACTGGCAGCCGAGAACGGCCTGAAGTCCATTGCCTTTCCCGCCATATCGACGGGAGTATACCGTTATCCAAAAGAACCGGCGGCGCGAATCGCGGTCGGCGCCATCAGAGAATTCTTGAAAGATCAGGATATGGAGGTCCTTCTGGTCGCCTTCGGCGAATCGGATGAGGCGCTGTACCGGAGGCTGATAGAGGAAGGGGATGCGGAATGACGGAAAGACAAAATATCATAGATACAGTCGAAGTATTTTATGTTGACCTGATCGAAAAATACAGGGATCTGGAGCGTCAGGTCGCCGGCGAGTCAAGCTTTCGGAATCTCTTTAAAAAGGTAGATTATAAAGCGAGGATCGCAAAGTTCAAAGAGTTAAAGAAAAAGGCCCACGGTATCGATCTGAAAAAGGTCGGAATTGACAAAACCGATGAGCTTGCGGTTCAGGTCGCCGAAAAGCTGGGGAAATGCCTTTCCCTGTTTGTGGCCCTGATCGACGCTCAGGTATCCTGTCAGACCTTTCTGTATAAGAAGAGCGAAGGAGAAAAGACGAGCTCGGTGGACTACAGAAAGGCCGTATATCATGTGAGAACCGCAACGGAGGCGCTGCAGAACGCCCTCCGGAATCTGGATGCGGACTATGCGAATTTAGAGGAGTAAGAATGATAACTGTAACGAATGTAAGCTTGAATTTCAGCGGAACGACGCTGTTTAAAGATGTAAACTTAAAATTTACCCCGGAAAACTGCTATGGAATCATCGGGGCCAACGGAGCGGGGAAATCCACGTTTCTCAGGATACTTTCCGGAGAGCTGGAGCCTTCCACGGGGGATGTAAGCATTCCGCCTCATATGAGAATGTCGGTATTAAAGCAGGATCATTTTGCTTTTGATCAATTTTCCGTTTTGGACACGATCATAATGGGTAATTCAAGATTATATGAGATCATGAAGGAAAAGGACGTCCTGTATTCCAAGGAAGACTTTACCGAAGAAGATGGAATCAAGGCTTCCGAACTGGAAGCGGAATTTGCCGATCTGAACGGCTGGGAAGCCGAATCGGACGCCGGCCGTCTCGTTCAGGGCCTCGGATTGGGAATCGATATTCTGGACCGGGAAATGAGCAGCCTGACAGGAAAAGAAAAGGTGAAGGTCCTTCTTGCCCAGGCGCTGTTCGGAAAGCCGGATATCATCCTGCTGGACGAACCGACCAACCATCTGGACATTCTGGCCATCAACTGGCTGGAGGATTTTCTGCTGGACTATGAGGGTACCGTCATCGTCGTATCCCATGACAGGCATTTTCTCAATACCGTCTGTACGAGCATCGTTGACGTAGATTACGGAAAGATCAAGATGTTTGTCGGCAACTATGAATTCTGGTATGAATCCAGCCAGCTGATTCAAAAGATACTGCGGGATCAGAACAGAAAAAGCGAAGACAAAATCCGGGAGCTGCAGAGCTTTATTCAGAGATTCTCGGCCAATAAATCAAAGTCAAAGCAGGCGACTTCCAGGAAAAAGCTGCTGGATAAGCTGACGGTGGAGGAGCTGCCGGTCTCTTCCAGGAGATATCCGTTTGTCGGTTTCGCCATGGACCGGGAGCCGGGCAAGGAAATTCTGACCGTCGAAGGAATCAGCAAGAAGCTGGATGGGACGACAGTGCTGAACGACATTTCCTTCCGGGTGAACAAGGGAGATAAGATCGCCTTTGTCGGAGAAAATGAGATCGCCAATACGACGCTGTTTAAAATACTGATGGAAGAGATGGAGCCGGATGAAGGTATGTTCAAATGGGGAGTCAGCATATCCCGTTCTTACTTTCCCATGGATAACTCGTCGTTTTTCAACGACTGCGATCTCAACCTGGTAAAATGGCTGGGCCAGTTTACCGAGGAGACGACGGAAACCTTCATGCGAGGCTTTCTGGGCAGGATGCTCTTTTCGGGAGACGACGTCTTCAAACCGGTCAAGGTACTGTCCGGAGGGGAAAAGGTCCGCTGCATGCTTTCCAGAATGATGCTCTTCGGCTCTAACGCACTGGTTCTGGATCAGCCTACCAACCATCTCGATCTGGAATCCATTACAGCGGTGAACAACGGGCTGATCGATTTCAAGGGAGTTGTACTCTTTTCCTCCCATGACCATCAGTTTATCCAGACCATCGCAAACCGTATCATAGAAATCAAAGAGGACGGTACGATAAACGACAGAACCTGTACTTATGATGAATATATTGAAAGCTTGTAAATTTTTCTATAGGAGGTGGATGATTCGATGAGCAGAATCCTGATTACCGGAGGTCCGACGAACGAATTCATCGACGAGGTAATGAAGATTACCAATATGTCGACCGGAAGCCTTTCCGTAGCCCTGGGAGAATACTTCATCCAGCATGGCGATGAGGTCTGCCTGATTCTCAATCACCGTGTCAACGCCGGAAACCTGGCGGCGATCCCCAATACGGCAGAGCGGCTGAAATTTCACTGGATCGAAACGACAGATGAAATGATGGAAGCGATCAGGCGGGAGAGCCGCAATCCCTATGACGCGGTCATTCACGCGGCTGCGGTAGGAGATTACAAGGCTGAATTTTCCTTCCTGCTGGAGGATATGGCGAAAGAGCTGTATCAGGCTTGCAGGGAATCCGGCGGGCTTTCTTCGGCGGAGGATATCCTGAAGATCCTTACCGATCCGAAATGCAGGCTGGACGACAGTTCCAAAATCAGCAGCTATCAGCCGAACCTTACGGTAAAGCTGGGGCTGACGCCGAAAATCATCGCTAATCTGAGGGAATGGTATCCGAATGCAAAGCTGATCGGCTGCAAACTGCTGGAGGACGTGTCCAAGGAAGAGCTGTTCGATACGGCTGCAAAGCTGTGCGGGAAAAACGACATGGACTATATTCTCGCCAATGATCTGGCCGACCTGCGCAAGGGGCAGGCTGCACGCTATCTGGTGGCCAAAGATGGGTACACCGGTACGAAGCTTGAGACTCCCAGAGATATCTACCAATTTGTAGCAAACCTGATCGAATAGGTTGCAAAAATCGAAAAGACTTATAACAATAAGTACCGAAAAGGCAGAGCTTCTGCCTTTTTTTCTTTAGCTGAGTTGGAGTTTTACAGTTATATGACGTTTTAAACGACCTATTTACAAATGAAGAAACTCGGTGTATTATATATTTAGATAATTATCTAAATATATAATTAAGAGCGAGCCGGAGGTGATACAATGCTCAGTCAGAACAGCGCGTTTAAGGCCCTTTCCGATCCTACCAGGAGAAAGATCCTCCAACTGCTGAAAGAAAGAGACTTGACCGCAGGGGAGATTGCAGATTCCTTTGACATATCGAAGCCCAGCATCAGCCATCATCTGAATCTGTTGAAGCAGGCCAGCCTGGTTATCGATGAGCGTCAGGGGCAGAATATCTATTATTCTTTGAATACGACGGTATTTCAGGAGCTGATCGGTTTTTTTCTGAATTTTATTGACAAAGAGGGAGGTCATGAAAATGAAATATAATTTGAAAAGAGAGCTGC
>CAMJRV010000337.1 GCA_946408315.1 uncultured Bacillota bacterium
ATTAAAAATTAAATTCCTTCTCCCATTCAAAACTTGCGGATTGTTCCAGGCTTTTCGGCCAATGACTGCACCATTCCGGTACGCCGGGTGCTTCCACCCTGTCGAGGCTTGGCGTGTAAGGCTTGATATCCAGTACGGGCGTGTTGTCATTTGCGTCGATATAGGCAATTTGGATTACACCGCTGTCATAGTCGATCTCGATAACCTGGACCGCTGTCAGGGCGATGGGGTTCGGGCGGACAGGCGACCTTGTGGCAAAGATCCCCATGACGTCCGGAGCGTTTTTGTACGGCATAAGCGTTTCCAGGGTATTTCGCGCTTCTTCGTTGTCGAAGTCGCTGAACCACCAGATGACATTAAGATGGCTGAATCCGTCCAGCGACTGCAGGGCCGGAATGTATTCCGACGCAAGCTCAATGAACGTTTCCCCGCTTTCGACACGGATTTTGCCAATGGGATTTACCTGAAAATTTCTCATAGTGAGTTCCTCCATATCTGTTAATTTCTCTGTAAGACCACCGTAAACCCTGACACCGTGTGAGAGTCAATAAAAAAAGTAGTTGCAGGAAAAAATCCTGCAAACTGCTTCCCCTACATCATTTCCAGCGGGATCTGTATTTCAGTCAGGTACTTTTCGGGGTCTTCCTCATTCCAGGGGCCCCGGTGGACGATCTGTCTGCTCTGGCCGGTCATTCGATACCGGTTGTGTTCCTGCAGCCAATTTGCAAAGGCGAGATATGCGCCTGCAATATTTTCAAACTTTCCATATACCATGGTGCAGGCCATGATCGGTACGGGTTCTGTATTGCGAAATGTGAAGCCGTCCCTGTTTTCTCCCAGTCCGGCTGTGGGAGCACAGATTTCAATATCAACATCTTTCTCTCGAAAGTCCGTATCGTGATAGATCGTGAAGGTATCGCTTGAAACAGGGATGTCATTTTTCGCCGCGAAATCCGACATCTCCTTCCATAACTGACCTTCCGAATAATAATCGGGAACGACCCGCCTTAAAGAAAGCACCGGATAGCTGGGGATCGATTTGATGGAAACATTGTAATGAATCGAAATCTTTTCCTCCCAGATGTCCTTTTTAGCCAACTCGATTCTGGACAGCTTGTCCTGTCCGGCTTTCAACGCATTTTCAATTTCCAGGCGCTTCTTTTCAAGCTGATCGATAATAAATTCACTATCCCAGCGATTCAGGGCGGCCGCGATTTCGGAAACGCCAAAGCCCAGATCCCGCAGAAATATGATCTTGTTCAAAGCGGAGATCTGTCTCGCGGAATACAGCCGGTAATTCGTAAATTTATCGATTTCAGCAGGTTTTAAAAGGCCCGCTTCGTCGTAATACCGCAGCATTCGGACCGAAACCTGTGTTAATTTGGAAAACTCACCTATTTTGAACATTAGTACCACCTCATGGGTTATTATATCGCAGGGAAACAGGGACTGCAACTTTCGGGAAAAATTTCACAAAGTCCGGAGATTTCTCTTGCATCGGCGATACTTAATCTATAAAATGAAAAAGATTGATTCATTGATTTTAATTTTGAGGAGATTTTAAGTATGCTGATGAACGAGTATAAAAATAAGTGCGTCTCTGCGGATGAGGCTGTGAAAGTGATCCGGGACGGCGACTGGGTTGAATTTGCGTGGGGCGCCAGCTATGCCGGTCTGCTGGCCGAGGCCATCGAGCGGCGGAGAGAGGAACTTCACGACGTAAACATGCGCGGCGGCGTCATTTTAAAACCGCTGCCCTTTATCGAAAACGATCCGGAAGGCGAGCATTTCACATGGAACAGCATGCACCTGAGCGGCTATGAGCGCAAGCTGGCTGCCAGAGGTATGGCCTACTATGTTCCGATCAAGTATTCGGAGGTTCCCCGCTATATCCGGGAAAACTGCCGCACCGACGTTGTCGCCATTCAGGTCGCACCGATGGACGAACACGGGTATTTCAATTTCGGCGTCTCCATTTCCCATTACGCGGCGGCCATCGACAAGGCCCGAACAGTGATCGTGGAGGTCAATGAGGACATGCCGAAGGTTCACGGCGGTTATGAACATACCGTTCATCTTTCCAAAGTGGACTATATCGTAGAAGGCGGTCGTTCAGGTCTTCCGGTGCTTCCGTCGGCAGCCCCGTCGGAAATCGACAAGAAGATTGCTGACCACGTCTTGTCCGAGATCCATGACGGTTCCTGCATTCAGCTCGGGATCGGAGGAATGCCCAACGCTCTTGGAAAGATGATCGCCGAATCGGATCTCAAGGACCTGGGAATTCACACGGAAATGCTGGTGGACGGTTTCGTAGACATGGTGGAGGCCGGACGAGTTACCGGATTGAAAAAGAATATCGATAAGGGCAGAATGGCGTATTCCTTCGCTGCGGGCTCTCAGAAGCTCTATGATTTTATGAAGGATAACCCGTCCATCGCCGCTTATCCGGTGGATTATACGAACCACCCGTTTATCGCGTCCCAGATCGACCGGCTGATCTCGATCAACAGCGCCGTGGAGATCGATCTGTCCGGCCAGGTATGTTCGGAGACGGCGGGGCCGAAGATTATCAGCGGTTCGGGAGGTCAGCTCGATTTTGTGGAGGGCGCTTACAATTCGAAGGACGGAAAGAGCTTTATCTGTCTGCCGTCCACCTATACGGACAAGGACGGGAAGCTTCATTCCAGGATCAAGGAGATGATGACACTGGGCTCTGTGATCACAGATACACGGGCCGGTGTTCAATATGTTGTGACGGAATACGGGAAGGTCAACCTGAAGGGCATGTCGTCCTGGCAGCGGGCGGAAGCGTTAATTTCCATTGCCCATCCCGATTTCCGGGACGGCCTCATAGAAGAGGCGAAGGAACTGAAGATCTGGAGAAAAAAGAATCGCTAGATAGAATCGATAAAAGAGGCTATATAAAAAACGCTCCTCGTCAGGAAGACGGGGAGCGCACTTTTTTATTTCGAAAGTTTTCTTCACTTCAGCTTCGTTTCCTCAGGTAATTCTGCTGTCTTTGACGCCGCGAGTCTGGGTGCGAGGTTTAAGTAAACGATGGCTCCCAGGATCAGAAGTCCTCCGATGATGGCATTGACCGACACCTTGTCGTTCATGAGGAGGATACCGGCAAAGTACGCCACGACCGGTTCCAGCGTATTGAAAATAGCCGCGTTGCTTGCGCCGATATACTTGACTCCTTTTGCGAAGCATACGGCCGCAACGAACATGCAGAAGAAGGCCAGCAGGAAAATATACATGGTCTGCTCCCGGGTTTGGGGCAGAATCGGTTCTCCCGATAGAATACAGCGAACCAGACTGAACAGGATGGGGGGAAGGAGCATATAGCCTACTGCCACCTCCGATTCCAGCGCTCTCGTCCGCTTTTCTCCGAGACAGATGGCGTAAAGGCCGTAGAAGAATGCGGCGGTCAGAGCGAGCATGATGCCTGTACCGCTCAACCTGATTCCCTCTCCCGGCGTCCATATCACCAGGACAAGTCCACAGAAGGAGCACAGCAGGCACAGCATTCTGGTCTTATTGAATTTTTCGCGCCCGATCAGGATTTCGAGGACGACGACGACGCTGACGTATAAAAACATGAGCAGTGACACGATGGCTCCCGGCAGAAACCGGTAGCTCTCGCTCATGGCGACCATCTGCACCACGGAGGCGCCGCCGATCAGCATAAGAAATCCGATGTGTTTTTTGTCTATCCGGAAGTTCAATCTCTTTATGATGACGGTTGACCAGATCAGAATGGCTCCGAGAGTCAGCCTTCCGAACAGCATCGTGCTTACCGAAAGCCCCGCCTTATAGGACAACTGGGTCAGTGCGGGCATGAGACCGTAGGAAAAGCACGTCAGCATGACGAAGAGGAAGCCTTTCACCCTCACGTCGTTTTTGTCGTTGGGATTCATTTGTTCTATTCGCCTCTTTTCATAATTTGGCCCGAAAAAAGCTTTCTTCCGGATCACGCCGGTGAAAGCTTTCTTTTGTCAGGATGGAACTACGACGAGTTCCGCCTTATTCTCAATTTTCTTTCGGAGCTGCTCCACCAGATTGGACTTTATCTCG
>CAMJRV010000338.1 GCA_946408315.1 uncultured Bacillota bacterium
GAAAAACGCAGCAGGTTGTCGATGATTTCACTGGATCGGTCCACCGCTTTTTCCATCATTCCGATGGCTTTCTGTTTCAGTTCCTCATCATCAGACGCGCTCTTTTTCAGCAGGTGACAATAGTTTCGTATCAGTCCCAGCGGATTTCTGATTTCGTGGGCAACTCCGGCAGCCAGCTGGCCGACGGCCGTCATCTTGTTGTCCTGCAGCATCTGCCGGTACATGGCCCTCACCTCGGTGACGTCGTTGAGCATGAGCAGTACCCGGTTCATCTTGTCCGAAGTATCCTGCATCGGGAAGGTGAACACTTCAAAAATCCGATCGTCATTTTCTACCTCGGCTTTTCCGCCGGTACTCTCGGCAAAGGTCTCGCCGACCGATTTTCTCAGAATCTCCGTTGCCTCCCGCTGAAAACCGAGTACGGAATCCAGATTTTTTCCGATGATATGGTATCGCTTCCGGCCGAGATAACGGCAAACGGCCTCGTTTACATTCACAACGGTGTAATCGAGGCCAATCTCTATCATGAACATGGACAAGCTATTATATGTCGTCTGCAGATCATTCTTGCTCTCCGTGATCATATTCATTCTTTCTTTCATTTCCGAATACATGATCCGGTAAGACTCGTATACGATATAGCAGACACAAATAAAGGTCACGACAAAAATAAATATTACAATTTCAACCTTTTGGGAGTAATCGGACTCGACTCCGGTCTGGAGGTAATTGTAATACAGCAAAACAGAGACAGATACGATCAGAAATAACACGAAGATGATTCTTGTCTTCATTTCGGATAGATTCTTTCCAAAATCCGCCGGTAGCCGTCGGCGCCGTAAACCAGACATTTGTTGATCCGGCTGATGGTGGCGGTGCTGGCCTTCGTGAGCTCTTCGATTTCACTGTAAGTCTTGTGCTCGTAAAGAAGCTTGGCGACATGAAGCCGCTGGGAAATCGCATGGATTTCATTGATGGTACAGATGTCCTCGAAAAAACGGTAACAGTCCTCTTCGTCTTCAAGGGCTAAAATCGCTTTGAAAAGCTCATCGATCTCCGAATTCTTGAATCTTGATTCGTAACTCATTCCTTTTCCCCCTCAGGCAGTTCGCGCGCCCGACTTTAGCGCTTTAATACTTTATCATATTATATCACGATCTGTTTTTCTTGACAATAAATAATTTTTCCGATATATTAATCACTAGAATAGGCCTAAATTCTGCCAGGCTGTTAAAGCGTCAGGCAGAACGGAACATTTCCATTCCGGTTAAAGGGAGTAGTTTTAAGTTTATGAGCCAACATCCGGCACGAAAGCGCCTGGTCGTAAACCCGTTATAGGTAACAAGACTTTGACATAATTTATCCGCATTATGCGAATGTTATGTTAAGGTCTTCTTTTTTTCAGTAGAAATCCGCTGATAATCTGCACTGCAGATCAGGCGGGCTAGTATAGAAACAATGCATCTATAGGAATGAAGACAGTATAACACGTCTTGGAGAACTCCTCAATGCATGAATAATGGAGGTAGAAAATGTTTGAGCAGCAGAAAAGCAATCAAGTTCTGGAACAGCTTGGAGTAGACGCCCAGAACGGGCTGTCGCCAGGCGAGGCCCAGGCACGCCTGGAGAAATACGGTCCCAATACGTTCCAGGAAAAAAAGCCTAAAACGAAACTGCAGATGTTTCTGTCGCAGCTTCGTGACCCGATGATCTACATTCTGTTCGGAGCGGTGGTCATATCGCTTTTTCTGAAAGAAGTAAGCGATGCGATCATCATTTTAGCAGTAATCCTCTTGAATGCGACAATCGGCGTGATCCAGGAATCCAAGGCGGAGAAATCCCTGGAGGCGCTGAAACAGCTTTCGAGTCCCACGGCTCTGGTACGCCGTGACGGAGTTCCTGTAGAAATCCCTGCCGCCGAACTTGTCGTCGGCGACATCGTATTGCTGGAAGCGGGCAGAGTCATCCCTGCCGACCTGCGCTTGATCAGCGCCATTAATATGAAGGTGGAAGAATCCGCTTTGACAGGCGAATCCGTTCCTGTCCAAAAGGATGCGGAATTCGTCGCGGACGAAGCAGTCACCTTGGGCGACCGCCTGAATATGGCCTACCTGTCCACCAGCGTGGCTTACGGCAGAGGCGAAGGGGTCGTCGTAAGGACGGGAATGGAAACGGAAATCGGAAAAATCGCAAAGATGATCAGCGAAAGCGTGGAGGAAATGACTCCCTTGCAGAAACGCCTGGGTGATCTCGGGAAACTCCTCGGCATCCTCGCAGTGGTCCTGTGTGTGACGCTCTTCGGCGTGGCACTCTACCAGGGTCGGGATGTGATGGAAATGCTGCTGACAGCCATTTCTCTGGCAGTAGCCGCCATACCGGAAGGACTTCCCGCCGTCGTCACCATCGTCCTCGCACTGGGCGTGCAGCGGATGGTCAAGGTCAACACCATCGTCAGAAAGCTGCCCGCGGTGGAAACCCTCGGCTCCGTCAGCGTCGTCTGCTCCGATAAGACCGGAACCCTTACGCAGAATAAAATGACGGTGACCAGAATCTATGTGAACGAAACGCTACGCGATGTTTCGGAGCTCAAATATGATACGGATCAATTGCTGATCGACGGCTTTGTCCTCTGTACCGACGCAGCCATCGAAGGAACCACAAGGCTGGGAGATCCCACGGAGCTGGCCCTTCTCGACATGGGTCTCACCTGTGGAATTTCAAAAAAGGGCCTGGAGTCCCGGGATCCCCGAATCAACGAACAGGCCTTTGACTCCGACAGAAAGATGATGACGACGGTTCACAAGAGCCCGGAAGGAAAAGTTATCGCTTATACAAAGGGAGCGATGGACCGTATCATCGAAAACTGCAACGACATCATAATCGACGGAAAGATCCGCCCGATCACTTCTGCCGATAAAGAAAAGATACAGACCGCCGCCAAAGAAATGGCGTCGATGGCTCTGCGCGTGCTCGCTCTCGCCGTCAAGCTCGACGATACTTCCGCCAGCGAAGAAAACCTCGTCTTTACAGGACTGGTCGGCATGATCGATCCGCCGCGTCCGGAAGCGAAAGATGCGGTCGAGATTTTCAAAGGCGCATCTGTAAAAACGATCATGATAACGGGCGATCACATCGACACCGCTTTCGCCATTGCCAAAGAACTCGGCATCGCGGAAAGGGAAGACCAATGTATTACCGGCGACAAATTGAACCACCTGACCCAGGAAGATCTCAATGCGGCGGTACCCGGCCTTAGAGTCTTTGCAAGGGTCTCTCCCGAAAACAAGGTCATGATCGTCAATGCGTTCCGCTCTCACGGTTCTATCGTGTCGATGACGGGAGACGGTGTAAACGATGCGCCTTCCCTGAAGGCCGCCGATATCGGCGTAGCCATGGGGATTACCGGAACCGACGTCGCCAAGGGCGCCGCGGATATGGTTTTGACGGACGATAACTTTGCGACGATTCAAAAGGCAATTGAAGAAGGAAGGAACATATACAACAATATCAAGAAAACCGTACTGTTCCTCTTATCCTCAAACCTCGGCGAAATACTTACCATGTTTGTGGCGATCATTGCGGGCCTGGCCACACCGCTGAAGGCAATCCACATCCTCTGGGTAAACCTGATCACCGACTCTCTGCCCGGCCTTGCGCTGGGAGTTGACTCCGGCGACCCCGACGCGATGAAAAACGCTCCGAGAAATCCGAAAGAAAGCCTGTTTGCCCACGGCGGCCTTGCAATCACAGTCTTCTTTGGCTGTGTGATCGGAATCATCACGCTGTCGGCCTTCCTCATCACGCCGGTCATGTCACTGATCGATGCAGGCCAGGCTGTCAATCTGCAGAACCTGAAGCTGGCCCTGATGGATGAAGCCATCTATGTTCAGTCACAAACCTATGCGTTTACCACGCTGGCCGTATCTCAGCTGTTTAACGCCATCGGTATGAGAAATCTGAACCGTTCCATCTTCCGGTTCAATCATCTTGAAAACAGGATGATGATCGCAGCCTTCCTCATCGGAATGCTGCTTCAGATCGGCGTAACAGAGATCGATGTATTGATTGAAGT
>CAMJRV010000339.1 GCA_946408315.1 uncultured Bacillota bacterium
GGGTGTACCTTTTGGTGAGATTGACGGATCTTGTGTTACCGCTTTCAATCCAACTGCTGTAGAGCTTTTCCGCAGCGGGGAAGTGCCTGTATGCGGCGTCGAGGGCGACCTGAAAGGCCAGCATGATGATGCCGCTGTTTTGGTATCCCTTCAGCAGGCCGATTTCCACCACCTTGACCGATTTGGGTCCGCCCTTGAGGATGCAGGAGGCAAACTCCGGGAGTCCGAAGGATTTTCCCGGCCTTACGAATTCATTGTAATCGGGGTACCAAAGGATGTAACCGATGTCGAGGGCGCCTTCCTTGATGAACAGCAGATTGCTTTTGCGAAGCAGTATACTCATAGGGCGGAATAACTCAAGATCTTCTTCGTACTCCCTTTTGAAATAGCAGGGATGGTCCGCAAAGATCGCGTTGGACAGATCGGTATACCGTTTCATGCTCCCGGGGTTGATCTTCGCGGCTTCCACCCGGTAATCCTTCAGTGTTTCTCTGAAACGCTCGTAGTCTTCATCGATCCGGCCTTTTGTATAGGAAAGCTCTCCGGTAAAGCTGCACAGCGAAATCGGCGTAAAATCCCGGAAATAGTCGTGGTAATAGGCGGGGTTATAGCTTTCCCCGAAAGCGGGAGCCGAAGCTGCATCTGCCGAAAAGCCGAGCGCATAGTTTAAATGCCCGTCCATACCCGCGAGAAGCTTACGGCAGCCATATTTTTCCGCCAACTCGGCGCCGTAAGAAAACAACCGTTCTACCGCCTGATTGCAGTCGGGCAATGCTTCAAAGAAAGCGATGTTTAAAACGTCGGGACTGTTTCTATGCACGATAAACACAGCCTGGCAGAGGGTGGCGCCGCCATCGGTCACAGCCGCCATCTTCTGGATGGAATTTTTATAAAATGCCGAATCTGTCCCGCATACCAGAGGCAGGAGCGCAGATTTGTTATCTTTAAAATTTCGGTCATTGCCATAGACGGTCCGGTAGAATTTCCGGTACTGCCCCAGGGACGCAATTTTTTCAATTTTCATAGGCTGTTAAATTATGTTGGGCGTAATCCGTTTTCTGATCTGACCGCGGTAATAGAAATTCACGTACAGATAGAATAAATATTTCAGCGGACTGCTCCAAAAATCCTTTCTGACGATTGTTCTCTTTAAAATAGAGGGGAACGAGAAGACCTTTCGGTAAAGCTTCCAATAAGCCTCGGTCAATTGCTCCGGCGTCATGTGCTTCGGCTGAAAGATCGCTTCCGCTCCGTCATACTGGTACATTTGATCGTTCACGATCCGGCCCTGTTCCATCATTTGCCGGTGGAAGACCGTACCGGGAATCGGTGTTAAAATATAAAAGCGGGGCACGACGATCTTATTTTCGGTGATAAAGTCCGCCGTCCGCTCAATGCTGAGCAGTGTATCGCCGTCGGCTCCCACGACCATCTCTGTGGAAACATCGATGCCGGCTTCCGAAATCTTTCGGATCTGACGGCTGTAATCCTCTACCTTTGCCCAGGCCTTCTGCATGGAATTCAGACTCTCCTGGGAAATGCTCTCGATTCCGAAGGACAGAGTCCGGCAGCCGCTGTCGTATGCGATCCTCAGCATCTCCTCATCGTCGGCGATGTTGATGGAGCATTGAGACATCCATTGCATCCCGAGCTTTTTAATCTCGGCGCACAGCGCGATCATATAGGCCCGGTCGGACAGGATGTTGTCGTCGAGCAGCAGGAATTTTTTATAGCCCAGCGCTTTGATCCGCTTGATATCCCGGACCACCTCAGAAATCTCCCGCTTTAAGTATGTATTTTTATAGAGACAGTACACCGAGCAGAAGCTGCATGAATTGGGACAGCCCCGGCCGGCCTGCACCGGCAGGAAGTCGCCGATCTTTTTCTCCGTCAGCAGCTCATATTTCGGCAGGGGATAGGTGAGCTCGTCCAGGGGTATGTCGTAGAAGGGCTGCAAGTTCCCCTGTTTATAATCCTCGACCATCCGGACGAAGCTTTTTTCGCCATCGCCAATGATTACGCTGTCACAATATTTTTTGGCCTCTTCCGGCATCAGGCTGACCATGTAGCCCCCCATCACCACCGTTTTTCCACGTTTCCGGAACTCCTTTGCAAGGTCGATACTTCGAATCACCGCATGGCCCATGGCCGAGATCGCGATCAGGTCGGCGTCCGTTTCAAAGTTGACGTCTTCAATAGTTTCCAGACAGACTTCAAACTCGACATCCGGCACCAACGCGGCCAGGATGGCAGGGGCAAGGCCCACAAAGTAGAGCCGGCGCTTTTTTATCAGATGAGTCCGGTCCGGACGTTTGCCTCGCAAACGTGGATAGGCGCTCAATGGCGTCGATTGGATAAACAGAATTTTCATCATTCGCCCCGTATCTTTCTTCTCAGATAGCTGCCCAGCATGGATTTATAATAGGAAAGGTCCATGAAATCATAGATTCCCGTTTTCTTTGCCAGGCGATAGAGCCTGAGAAACAGCTTGTTGTATTCACGATAGAATTCTCTGCGGGATAATTTCGCAGGCTCCATAACAAGGTGCAGGAAATCCCAATCCGCAATATCGGTAGAGGTGATCTGGTCCTTGTACTGTTCATACAGGGGTGTGCCGGGAATCGGTGTGAAAATTGAAACCGTTACGTACAGGACCTTGTTCTTTACGATCCAGCGGTAGAGATTTTCAAAATACGCCTTGTCCGCGTCGACCGGTGCGATCATCAGCGCGATGCAGTGGGCCGACGTGCTGTTAATGACGGAGATACACCGCTCATTCATGGTGACGTCGGTCTGCTTCTGAAAGCCTTGAAGCTCTTCGTCGCTGACTGCTTCCAGCCCCACCAGGAAATAGTGGAAGCCGATTTCCGCGAGATCGGCGATCAGTTCGGGGTGATTGCACACGAAATCGGCCCGGGTATAGCAAATATAGGTTTTTCGGATATCCTTCTCCTTCACCAGGGAGATAAACCGTTCCAAACGCGAGACGTCTATTAAGAAGTCGTCGTCTACGATCTGGATGTTCTGTGCGTCGATCCGGGCAAGCTCTTCCACGACCAGCTCGATATCCCGGGCCTGATACCGGCCGCCGGAAAGCAGAGTACAATAACAGAAGTTACAGCTATAAGGGCAGGAAAACGCCGTTTTTATTGTCGCAACTTCGGTTAAATTCAAATAACGGTAAGAAGACCTGTGGCGGTAGAAAAAGGAACGGTCCGGTATCGGCAGGCTGTCGATGTCGACTGCTCTCAGCTCGTTTTCCACAAAGCCCTTTTCGCCCCGGAAGCACAATCCGTTGATCTCTTTCAGCGCCTTCGCGTCGATGCCGCCCGGGTGGACGCTGGGCTGTTCTGGATGGGGGCCAGGCTGCTCCAGACGTGTGTTGTCCTGATGCAGGCTGGGCTCCCCTGGACGCGCGCTGCCCTGATGCAGGGAAACCAGCTTTACAAAATCCCACACGCATTCGCTGCGATAGACATAGTCGATTTCATCGCAATAAAAGCGGCTGTAATTGAGCTGGGCGTGAACGCCTCCGACGATGGTGACGATGGTGGGATTGATACGTTTCGCCAATCGGCAATAGCCGATCATCAAGGTTTCCTGCGTGATATAGCCGGTAATGGCGATCACATCGGGTTTTTCCCTTCGGATCGCCTCTTCGATATCGAACTCCACCAGACCGTCGTAGATATAATCCTCGATTCCTTCCTGTTGCAGGGCGGTATGAAGATATTCCAGCTCCAGCGGTTCATTGTCGAGAATCTTCGTAAAGCTTAATTTATTTGGCGCCTGGGGGCGGACCAGGAGTACTTTCATCTCTTCCTCATTTCATATGCGCCTGTCGGGACACGCCGGCAGTTTCATTTCTTTGTCAATATATTTTTCACGTACACGCCCAGCAGTGACCGGAAGCCGACGACCATCTTCACACTCCTTTTGAAGGGAATATTCCTTCGGACGTATCGCAGGGCGTGAGGGTTTAAGTTCACATGAACGGCAAAGGACAGGACCTGAACATAATATTGCCGCAGCGTCATTTTTGAAGGCCGGATCAGCACGTCTCCGAAATTC
>CAMJRV010000340.1 GCA_946408315.1 uncultured Bacillota bacterium
CCGTTAAATCATGGGAACCGCCTGGTGCTGAACCGGCTTTTCCCCTGGACCGCCCCGGTTCCTTTTGGACGGGATGGTTCCTCTTTTGGGTTCGGAGACCGGCAAGGTTTTGCCAACGCGGCCCAGATCCGCTCTGCCGCCAAGACTTCCGTGCGTCCCGTTCTGGCCCAGCAGAGCCTGCGGGAACTGCAGCTCACCGGCCGCACATTGACCGAGGTGATGGACTGCGCCGCCTGGGCGGTGTTCCGGGAGGGCTACCGATTGGGCTACGCCTGTGACGGCGATCATTTGAAAACCCTGGAGGAAGTCCGCGCTGCCGTAGCGGAAGGCGTCACCATGGTCACGCTGGACTGCTCCCTGGTCCTGCGCAGCGCAAAGAAGAGCGCCGCGGAATTTCACGCGGAGTTTCTCCGTCTGCCGGAGGGGGTTCAAAACAAATATAAAGAGCACTATCTCGGCAATCGGGAAGCAGAAGCATTGGGTCTGCACTATTCGGAGGCACTCCTTGGACAGCTTCATACCATATACAGCGAGGCTGTCGGTCTGATCTGCGAGGTTTCCCGGCAGGTCCTGATTCCGGCCGGACGCACCATCGATCTGGAGATCTCTTTGGATGAGACCGAGGAGACCACCACGCCGGAGGCCCATTACTTTGTGGCTCGTGAACTGGAATCCGCCGGTGTCATAGTTACAAGTATGGCGCCGAAATTTGTGGGCGAATTCCAAAAGGCCATCGACTACATCGGGGACCTTGGGGAGCTCCGTTCCTCCATGTCGGTTCATGCCCGGATTGCGGAGCGGTTTGGCTATAAGCTGAGTCTCCATTCCGCCAGCGAGAAGTTTTCCGCTCTGCCTATTCTGGCAGAGGTTACCGGCGGACGGTATCACGTGAAGACCTCCGGCACCAGCTGGCTGGAAGTGGTGGAAACGGTGGCGAAGACCGCGCCTTCCCTGTATCGGCGCATTCACAGGCAGGCGTTAGAGAGTGTCGACCAGGCCCGAACGTTTTATACCGTCCATTGTGATCCGGACAGCGTTCCTCGCCTGGAATCCGTCCCGGACGTAGATCTCCCCCTTTATCTGATGCAAAACGACTCTCGCCAGTTCCTGCACATCACCTACGGCTACATACTGGCGCAGCCGGAACTTCGACAAGCGATCCTGGAGTTTCTTAAAGAGCATCGCGCCCTGTATGAGTCGGAGATTGAGGACCTTTACGATCGCCACTTTGCCGCGCTTCAGGTGACCGAAAAACACAATTAGGAAAGGATGATTGATATGCGAACATGGAAATATGGCGTTTCCCTGGCAGAGTCCTCCCCCATGACAGCTCCCCTTCCGCTGGAGGGAAACTTGTATGAAAACATGGAAAAGGCCGCACTCTATGGATATGATGCAGTGGAATTTCATACCAGAGAGACGTTTTCCTTCGACTACGATAAAATTGAACAGATGAAAGCCGCCGGAAAAGGCGGCATCTGCGCGCTGGTAACCGGACGGTTGTATACCCAGGGACATCTCAGCCTGCTGGCCGAGGATCCTGCCGTGGAGGAGCGCGCGATAGCCGGTATAAAGGTCTATCTTGACAAGGCTCACCGACTGGGCACCGACATCGTTCTCGGCTGGGCCAAGGGTAACATTCCCGCCGACGGCGACCGGACAGCGCATCTGCAGAGATTGGCGGAAACCCTCAAAATTCTGGATACCACTGCCGGAGAACGGGGTGTAAAGATTCTGATAGAGGTCATCAACCACTACGAGACCAACCTCTTCAACACGGCGGGCGAAACCCTCGCATTTCTTGAAGAAAATCACCTGGACAACTGCTATATCCATCTGGATACGTATCACATGGGGATGGAAGAGGGCGACCCCTATGAGGCCATCCGTCTCTGCGGCGACCGGCTCGGATATTTCCATGTAGCGGACAACTCCCGGCGCTATCCCGGCAGCGGACAGTTTGACTTTCAGAAGATCCTGGCGACCCTTGCAGAAATCCATTACAGCGGCTATGTCACCGTGGAGTGTATCCCGGAGCCTGACCGCGATACGGCCGCGCAGAAGGCCATTGCTCACCTGAAGGCCTGCGAACCGCAAGCCTGATCGATAAGAAAGGAATTTGATGTCTTGGAAAAACGAAGAATGCTGAGCTTCAGCACTCCGACACAGGTGGTCATCGAGACGACCGCAAGCGGCTTCCTGCTGTTTTGCGCCGCATACCTCTTCAAAGGAGTCCATGACAGCAGTCAGACTCAGACAGGAAGCTATATCCTGCTCTTTTTTGCCTTGGTTTTCGCTCTGGGCAGCGTACTCGGCTTCTTTAAGTGCGCGCGAAAATACCAGACTTATCGGAAATCCCACCCGAAACGCCGCTCATGACGGCCTGACATAGATGCGCTTTCGCCTCTCTGACCTGCAAAAGTGCGATTTAAGAAAGGAACAAACTATTTATGCCTAGCGGAAAAGCAAAAGAAGCCCGGGCCTTTGGCTCCCCATCCCGATACATCCAGGGCCCCGGCGAGATCAACAATCTTCCGGAGTTTGCCGCCAACTACGGCAATACTGCTCTGGCGATCATAGATTCATTCTTTTATGAGGAATATCGTGTCAAAATTCCTCAGATGTTCTCCGATGCGGGAATGGTAGCCTATGCCGTGGAGTTCTCCGGCAAAAGCTCCGACGAGGCCCTGAAGGCTCTCATAGACCATTGCAAAACTCTGCCCCAAATTCCCGACACGTTTATCGGTATCGGAGGCGGCCAGACCTGCGACATCAACAAGGCCGTGGGCGCCGCCTTCCGGAAAGCCTTTATCAGCGTTCCTACTTCCCTTGCAACGGATGCTCCCACGTCCACCCACACGATCATAAACAACGAGGGGCAGATGCCCTATCTGATGATCCACTACAAAAACCCGGACTACGTGGTGGTGGACACGGAGATTACGATCAACTCTCCCCTGTCCATGTTCATTTCCGGGATTGGCGACGCGCTGGCTACATATGTAGAGGCGGAGGCTTCGCTTGCCAACAACAATGTATGCAACGTCGCCGGCGGACGGTACAAGCCCACCCAGTTGGGGATGGCGGTGGCCAAGCTGTCCTACGACATTCTCCTGGAAAAGGGCCGGGCGGCCATCCTGGCGGCCCGGGGCCATCTGCGCACCCCTGCCTATGAGGACGTAGCCGAGGCTACCACGCTCCTTTCCGGTTTGGGCTTTGAGTGCACCGGAGTAGCCATTGCCCACGGTCTTCAGGCCGGTTTTCACGTTCTGCCGGGCAAACCCTTGATGCACGGTGCCGGCGTCGGATATTGCATGCTGGTTCAGCTCATCATAGAAAACAATCTGGAACGCTTCGAGGAACTTTTTGACTTTTGTAAAGACGTGGGACTTCCCACCTGCACCGCCGACATCGGGCTCACACCGGAAAACCGGCGGGAAAGCGTGGAAAAGCTGGTGGACGAGGTCTACGGAAAACGGTGGAACGTCTGCAATATGCCGATGCACATCTCCCGTGACATGCTGATCAAGGCGATCTATTATCTGGATACCTACGCTGCGGAGCACGTTTCAATAGATTCAAATATTTAATATATAGAAAGGAAACGTATTTATTACGGAATGAAAAAATGGACAAATTATTGGAAATGACACAGAAATACCCGATGACGAAGTATTGGAACGACTCCTGTTCCATCAAGGAACTGACCTACGCCATGGAAAGAGGCGCGGTGGGCGCAACCACAAACCCGGTCATCGTAAAAGGCGTACTGGAAAAGGAACTGGACAGCTATCGGGATTATATCACCCCGCTTGTAAAGGAAAACCCAACCAAATCCGAAGACGAGATCGCGTGGACCGTCATCGAGAAGATGGCTGTAGACGGAGCGAAACTCCTTGCGCCTCTGTTCGATACGAAGACGGGAGCGGGCCGCATCTCCATCCAGACCAACACGAAGTATTTCAACAACGCGGAAAAGCTGGTGGAACAGGCCGTTTACTTCAATACCCTCGCCCCCAACATGCAGGTCAAGGCCCCTGCGACCTCGGCCGGAATCAAAGCCTTTGAAG
>CAMJRV010000341.1 GCA_946408315.1 uncultured Bacillota bacterium
AGGGAATTCTGGATTCCAAGCCTTCGGGAGTTTACGGAAACGATATTCCCTACGCCAGAAGAATCCTCTACATCGGCGATGAGCTCTATTATGTGCAGGATGGACGGATCGATTCGTATCGTTATGACAGCCTGAAGCAGATCGATTCGCTGGTACTCCGGTAGACAGAACGACTTTGTGTTTTGAATAGTTCTGATCCTGCGGGCAACAATAAGCTTGACGGACGGACGGCACGTTTTGCAGTCTGTTTTCGTCCTTGAAAATATGAACTGAAGGAGGTTGCAATGGCAAAGGACAGTCAAGTGGACAATAAGGAGGCAAGAAAGCGTAAGGCCGACGGTCAGACGCCGCTGACCCGTGAGAACCAGAATCAAAACAAAAATGCCAAAAAACAATCGATAAGAAACAATGACGTTTAGGAGGGTTTCCTATGGCAAAAGCAGGAATGAGAAGACCTGATCCGAAAGAACCCCATGGAACGGAAAGCAATCATAAGCTGCACATTCCGAAAAATGACGAGGAACCGGTTCCCGAAATACAGGGAAAGGCAAAGTACGGAAACAAAAAGGCCGGTAAAATCTGATGGTCAGGTATCGATGAGAGAAAAAAATTCAAACACCCGGACACGGTGCCGGGTGTTTTCCAATTATTTCAGTGATTTTTCAGCAATTTTTTTTCGCAGAAGGGGAACTTTTTGCCGTTCTGACGCGTCTTATTATTACAAAAGGTGTAAAAAAAGAAAAGTTGGTAGGAAAAATGAGGACAGGAATTACTTTAAAAATAATTACGATCACCTTGATCGTGCTTGCGTTGATGTCCGCCACCGCCTTCGCCTACGTGGGAAAACCGGCGGCCGAATCTGAGGTTTCCGTCGAAGACTATCAGGAAAACGGCAATACATAACTCATCAGAATAAAAACTCCTCGATGACGGGGCATAAACACCGGCCTGCAGACATATTCTGTAGGTAGGGGGGTGAATTTATGCCTTGGTATGATATTAGGGCATCGCAATACGGAACGATCATTGTGATCGGATATGCCTATCCGTTTATTGATCAGGGCGTTCTGGAGTCATGGATGCCTGATTTGACTTATTATTACTCGTTCAGCTACGGATTTACTCCACAGGGGGAGTTGATACCGCTGAATGATGAAAGAGCGCTTCAGACTGTAAAAGCCCATGGTGTTCCACCTCTTATGGTTTTGACGCCAATGGATGCGGAAGGCAGATTCAGCAGTGAGCTGGCAAGCCAATTATTGAACAATCCTGCCGCCAGAGAGCGTTTGATCAACAATATCATGGCGGAGATGGAACGCAAGGGCTACCATGGGGTAGATTTTGACTTTGAATATGTCAATCGGCCCGATCGGGATCTGTATACGGGCCTGATTGCGGAGACTGCCGCCAGAGCGAGACCCGCGGGGTTCCTCGTAACGGCTGCCCTGGCCCCGAAAACCTCGACAGATCAGCCCGGCCTGCTTTATGAAGGGCATGACTATGCGGGGATAGGCGCTGTCGCGGACCTTGTAATGCTGATGACTTACGAATGGGGCTATACATAAGAGCATCAACGTTTATGGTAATGATCAAAAAGCATCGATAAGTGGGAAAATTTCAACCTCGAAGACCTTTTCAAATCCCTTCCCTTTTTTAGTCTTTTTATATATTACTTTCTGTAATATCGTTTTTAGCATTAGATTCTTTTCTTCGGCAGTCTCCGCCAAACGATATGACCCTAAGACGGTTTCGACTTTCGGAACAAAAGCTCTCTTCCTATCAAGATCATTCCCTTTTCGTATCTTCTCTTCCAAAACCAAAAGGGCTGAATCGATCTCTTCAATTTTTTGCGTCAGGAGGGACTTACGATTGAGGAAAGTCATATCATCATAGATTCCTCGCTCCAGAAGATTGTGTAAATTTACTAACTGATCCTGTGTAATCTGTTTCTCCTTTTCGAGTCGTACCGCCGCATCTTTATTTACGTCACGAACCGGCTCGCCGGCCGCCTGCTTCTCAATGGAAATTTTGAAGTCTTTTAACCAGATAGCGATAAGATTGAGAACAGCATCCTCTACATATTCGAAATTGCTCGATACAGTTTTACAGTGGAATCCGAGACAGACAAGTCTCTGTTTTGGATTCTTTCTGTCTTTACGATCCTCCTGAACCTGCATAATCTTTTCGCAGGCGCCACAGACGATCAAACCTGCCATCGGATTTTTCAATCCAGAAGATCTTTGATTCACGCTTGATATCGTATTTGATTTTCTTATTTGCTCGGCAGCCCGAAATGTTTCCTCAGAGACAAGCGGCGGATGGATTCCTTTGACAATAAGATGGTCAGGATTATATGTTCTCTTTTTCGTAACAATCCCGTTTTTCATGGTGGGCTTTTCCGGCCGTTCCCCCTTTTTTATATATCAAGCATAAACACAATTTGAGAGGATATCTCGAATAGAGGCTGGAGACCAATCGTCGCTAAATCTCGGCTTATATCCAAGCTCCGTCAGTCTCTTCGCTATCCGGTGACTCCCCATATTAGATTCAACATATAATCTAAAGATCAGTATCACGACGTCCACCTCATCCGGATTCGGCTCCAGCGTATAACCTTTGTCATTCACGATCTTAACTTTCTTATACCCGTATGGAGGATCAGAATAAATCCATTTTCCTTCCGTTACGGACGTAACGCGTCCGTCCTGCAATCTTCTTTTTATCGTTTTGTATTCACGCCGGGACATAAAGAGGCCGAATTCAAAATATTCTTCATCGGCGTCATTGTTCGGATCGTATATCTTCATTGGCGTAATAATCTTGGTGCTACTATATTTGAAAGTTTTTGCGACTTTTCCCTGATCCTCTGTATCACCTCTGGCAAGTCTTTCTACTTCCATAACGAGAACGCCATCCCACAAGCCCCGCTCAACATCATAGAGCAGTCTTTGCATTTCTGGACGGGCGGAAATGGTTTCTCCTGATACGATCTCTTTATATGGAGTTCCAAATAAATCGAGAGACAACCTTTCTGCGAGACTGTTCAAGGCTTTTATGTGCCTGGCGAAGGTTTCGCCTTCACCTCTTGCCTCCGCCTCAATATCAGCCCTTGATTTTCTGAGATAAATACAATAAGCCACAGAATCATCCTCCTAAACTAAATAAGAAACCGTAATCTTTAAACAAACTAATCGAATGACGAAAAATGTCGAATTATGTAAAATAAAATAAATACGTTATCTCCATAGAGATAATAAAATGGGATAAACTGTTGTCATGGTAAGTTTTGCATATGCTAATGTACTCATTTTACCCGCATACTAAGACGTAAAGTGAGGCGAGCATGATTGAAAATTACCATGAAGCTCTCGGAAGTCAGAGAGAGTAAAAAAATAAATATGCATCAATTATCGTTAATGTCCGGAGTGGCGTACAGCCACATCTGGAAAATCGAAAATGAAAACCAAATCCCATCACTTACAGTATTATGCAAACTTGCAATTGCTCTAAACGTTGAACCACAGGAGTTATTTCAGTATAAAAGTTAAAGCATGGGAGGGTACATATGTTAGAGAAATTAATGAAACTTTTGACTGATGCAAACGATGAACGGCTAATCAATATTTTATATCTGTCTGCAACTTTATATATCGAGCGTAAAAGCAGAAAGTAGTCATATACCCCTAAACGAGTTCAGAAAAAGAACGGATCATATCGCGCAGCAGATCAAGCTGCGCTTGATTCATTTTTTGGATCTCTTTATAGAACGCAAGTTTCAAAGGGTCATCCGTGAATAGCACGTCATCAATAATAAGCGCCTTTTCTTCATCTTTATTAGCAGTGCGGAGCGGGTCACCCTCTCCCGTACGCAACCATACCTCATTCACGTTATATGTAGAGCAGATCAGTTTAATCATTGTGTCGGTAACTCCAAATCGGCCAGTTTCCATATTGCTGATGGAACTTCTTGTTACACCTAATTTTTCACCGAAAGCATCCTGGCTGAGCTTCAGTTTCTTTCTAAGTTCAAGTAATCTTTTGTTCACGGGAACACCTCCTATTATTAAGAT
>CAMJRV010000342.1 GCA_946408315.1 uncultured Bacillota bacterium
ACCTATTGAAAGAGGAATGCGATGCACTCAACAAAAGCTTTTTCCACTACATCCAAAGCAGAACGCCGTATGTGGTCATGAAGTACGCCATGACCTTGGACGGAAAGATTGCCACCCGCACCGGAAAATCCCGATGGATTACCGGAGAAGCAGCGCGGCGGCGCGTCCATGAAGACAGGCACCGATATTCTGCTATTATGGCAGGGGTAGGCACTGTGCTTGCCGATGATCCTCTGCTGACCTGCCGGATAGAAAACAGCAGAAATCCCCTGCGCATCATTTGCGATACCCACCTGCGGACACCGTTACAGGCAAGGGTTGTCACAACGTCAGACCTTGCAGGCACTCTGATCGCCACAGCGGTGACAGCTCCTGAAAAGCATCAGCCTTATCTGGAGGCAGGCTGCGATGTTGTGGCACTTCCGGAAAGGGATGGTCATATCGATTTAAACGGTCTGATGCGGGTGCTGGGCGAAAGAAACATCGACAGTGTTTTTCTGGAGGGCGGCGGAACTTTGAACTGGTCGGCCCTGCAAAGCGGAATCGTAAATAAGGTGCAGGCATATATCGCCCCTAAGCTGTTTGGCGGCAGCGGAAAGACTCCGGTAGCAGGTTTTGGCGTAGATTTTCTCGGCGAAGCTTTTCTTTTGAGCCCACCAACGATTGCGATGATAGGCGAAGATATTCTATTAGAAAGCGAGGTGATCCGATGTTCACAGGAATGATAGAGGAGATCGGAAAAATACAGGGTATCCGCAAAGGAAAGGATTCCGTATCGGTCTCAGTTCAGGCTGATGCCGTTTTGGAAGACCTTCGGCTTGGCGATAGTATTGCCGTCAACGGTGTATGCCTTACCGTCACTTTCTTTTCTCAGAGCAGCTTTACCGCTGATGTGATGCATGAAACGCTGAATCGTTCTTCTCTTGGAAGCCTGCGCACAGGAAACAGGGTTAATCTGGAGCGGGCAATGCCTGCAAACGGCAGGTTCGGCGGACATATTGTCTCCGGGCATATCGACGGAACCGGGTTGATTTCCGCCATTGCTAAGGACGGTAACGCGATTTGGTACACTATAAAAACCAGCCCTGATGTTCTAAGATACATCATAGAAAAGGGATCGATTGCAGTGGACGGCATCAGTCTGACGGTAGCAAAGATTCATAAAGAGAGCTTCAGTGTATCCGTCATACCCCATACCGCGGCACAGACCATTCTGTCGGAGAAGCGCACCGGCGATATCGTGAATCTGGAGAATGACTGCATCGGAAAATATGTGGAGCGGCTGATGAACGAGCCACAGGCAAACAGTAATATTACGGCCGGATTTCTTGCGAAACACGGCTTTTAAAAGGGAGGAAATAAAATGTTTAAGTTTAACACGATTGAAGAAGCTCTCGAGGATCTTCGGCAGGGCAGAATTATTCTGGTAACGGATGATGAAGACCGAGAAAATGAAGGCGACTTTATCTGTGCCGCAGAGTTTGCCACTACTGAAAATGTGAACTTTATGGCAGTGCATGGCAGAGGGCTCATTTGTATGCCTATGAGTGAGGAGCTTTGTCAAAAGCTGCAATTCCCTCAGATGGTCACCGACAATAAGGATAACCATGAAACGGCCTTTACGGTTTCTGTTGACCATGTGTCGACTACCACCGGCATTTCCGCGGCAGAGCGAAGCATCACCGCCATGAAATGTGTAGAGGAGAATGCGAAGCCGGAGGACTTCCGCCGCCCGGGGCATATGTTTCCGCTTCTTGCAAAGAAAAACGGCGTTCTGGATCGGGATGGCCATACAGAAGCAACCGTAGATTTGATGCGGCTGGCCGGGCTGAAGGAATGCGGCTTGTGCTGTGAAATCATGCGGGAGGATGGAACGATGATGCGGACACCGGAGCTGATAGAGCTGGCGCAAAAATGGGGCCTGAAAATGGTTACCATCAAAGCCCTGCAGGAATACCGCAAACGGAATGACAAGCTGGTTGAACAGGTTACTTGTGCGTCTCTTCCCACACAGTACGGTGATTTCAGAATTTACGGATACATCAACAAGCTCAATGGAGAACACCATGTGGCACTGGTCAAAGGCGATATCGGAAACGGTGAAAACCTTTTATGCCGTGTCCATTCTGAGTGCCTGACCGGCGATGCTTTCGGCTCCCAGCGCTGTGACTGCGGACAGCAGTTTGAAGCGGCTATGAGGCAGATTGAAAATGAAGGACGGGGAATTCTGCTCTATATGCGTCAGGAAGGCCGGGGGATCGGTCTGATTAATAAGCTGCGAGCCTATGAGCTTCAGGATCAGGGCATGGATACTCTGGAGGCGAACCTCGCTCTTGGATTTCCGGGGGATCTGCGGGAATACTTCATCGGCGCGCAAATTCTGCGGGACCTTGGCGCCAAGACACTGTACCTTCTCACGAACAACCCCGATAAGGTCTACCAGCTATCCGATTTTGGAATGGAGATCATAGAACGTGTTCCAATCCAGATGGAGGCTACCCCGCATGATCTGTCCTACCTGAAAACCAAGCAGAAAAAAATGGGCCATATCATTAATTACTAAGAATAAAGGAGATTGTAACCATGAAAACATTTGAAGGAAAACTCGTATCGAAGGATATAAAAATCGGCATCGTTGCCGCCCGTTTCAATGAATTTATTACAAGCAAGCTGCTGGGCGGCGCCTTGGACGGACTGAAACGCCATGAGGTCAGTGAGGATGATATCGACATCGCATGGGTTCCGGGAGCTTTTGAAATTCCGCTGATCGCTTCCAAGATGGCAAAAAGCAGGAAATATGATGCGGTCATCTGTCTTGGCGCGGTCATCCGCGGCAGCACAACCCATTACGACTATGTGTGCAGTGAGGTTTCAAAGGGTATTGCGCACATATCCCTGGACAGCGATATTCCCATCATGTTTGGTGTCCTGACCACCGAAAATATTGAGCAGGCCATTGAGCGTGCCGGCACTAAGGCAGGCAATAAAGGATTTGACTGCGCTGTGGGGGCAATTGAAATGGTGAACCTGATCCGTGAGATTGAGGCATAGCAAGCCTTATTTTCGGGTCTAAATCCTTCCCGCAGACTAAAGAAAAACAGCAAGGGTCTTAAAAATTAAGGACACTTGCTGTTTTTATGACAGCAGCGGCAGAAAAATTGAAATCAGGCCGGGATTTTCCAAGGGTTGATCGTTCAAGCAAAGTCCGGATTATAAATTCTGCTTTCTTTCATTTTTAAAACGATACATTTGGATGTCTGCCTCTTTCATCGCCTCAGAATATCCGCTTTCTAAAGCGAGAAAAACGGAATACCCCGTAGAAACCATCGGGAATTCATTTTGAGCACTGGGGTTTTTTCTGATCTCGTCAATCTTTTTGTGGAACAAACCAAGCGCGTCTTGCAGATGCTGCTCATTCGTGGTTCGGCATATAACGCAGAATTCGTCTCCGCCGACACGGTAGCATAGGCCTATATGCAAAAAGCAGTCTCTTATGAGCGTTCCTATAATTTGAAGGCAAGAATCGCCCCATTGATGCCCATATAGGTCATTGATCTGTTTAAAATTATCCAGGTCAAAAATTAAGACACTGCCGCTGGCATTTCGATTCAAGCTCTTGATATACTGCTCGTATACACTGCGGTTTAATAATCCGGTCAAGGTGTCCTGTGTTTCCGTGAGTTCGCAAAAATAAGCATAATATAGGATCAGGCTCAAGGTTATGCACAACCAGGAAGTATGTACATTGGGCAGTATGATTTGCACGAGAGTTCCTGTAACTGTGAAAATAAGCAACATGACAAACGTGGTTTTTATATGGCACTGATAAAACTTCATGGCCTTAAAGGACGCTACAATCAGCATTGCATACGAACAAAGGTATGCGACGATATAAACGCCAAACCATGGGCCGCGGAAATAATGGTTATTGCTGACATGGAAAATCAATCCTGTCCATGGAGAACTTATAACAAAGGCAAAGTTAATCCACGCCGGAATTGTCATGAACGCTCTGATCCTTCCTTCTGCCATAGAAAATGCTTTAGACAAAATAAC
>CAMJRV010000343.1 GCA_946408315.1 uncultured Bacillota bacterium
TGCCTGGGCCCTGCAGAATAAAGGCTTTACGGTTGGAATCGAAAGTCTCGGCAGCCTGGACTCCATCGCACCGGCAGTCCAGAAGGGCAATACCGAACTGCTGAACTGGATCAACGATGAGATCAAAGCCCTTGGGGAAGAAAACTTCTTCCATGCCGATTACGACGCAACGCTGAAATCCGTTTACGGCGACGCGGTTGATCCCGAGAGCCTGGTGGTGGAAGGCGGCGTGATTCAATAGTCTGCTATCTCCGCCCCCAAACTCCATAGGCGACCCTTGCGTCTGTTCGCGATAGCCTCTGACCCCAGATAAAAACCGGGGTCGGGGGCTATTTTTAGATATCTGATGCCAATATGGACAAAATGCGGAATCATACAGTATAATTCAACATATCAATGGCAAGGGCTTGTCTAAGTTACGCCGAGTGAATTTTAAATGTTAATATGAGGTGGTTTATGAAAATTACGAAAACAATCATTGTGAAGCAGGAAGACACTGCTCCCAAGCATGAAGTACACGGCGCATATGAATATTATAAGCATTTAATCGTTTCTAAGGAAGAAAATCAATGCACGGTTGCGATCATGGAGATCCCACCTCTTAAAGCCGCGTTTCCATATCATTATCATGTTGATATTACAGAGGTCTTCTATATCATTTCCGGTGAAGGAAGTTTAAGAACAGAAGAAGGTGAAACGAAGGTGACTGCAGGTGACGTTCTGGTTTTTCCTCCGGGCATCGCGGGCAGTCATAAATTGTGCAATACTTCGCCGACGGAAGTGCTGCGCTATTTGGACTGTGATACAACTTCGCGGTCTGATGTTGCATTTTATCCTGATTCCGGGAAAATTGGCCTGATATTAAATGGTAAACCGCATTCATTTTATAAAGAAGCAGACAGGACGTCCTATTACGACGGGGAGCTCTGAAACTCTCTTGTGAGGTCTTATTTCATTTTTTCAATGAAGCAGGTGCGAAAATATGCTATCATAAATATGTAAACAAAAACATCTTGGGGGAGAGGGAGAAAACATGAAGAGAAAAGCATTGAGCATTCTGCTTTGCATCGCAGTGGTACTTTCTGTAGTGCCGTGCTTCAGCATAAGCGCGTGGGCCGATACGAGCGAAAAGGAGCCGATTCTGGCCTATGTTCCGCTGGACAACCGGCCTGCCAATGTGGACCGGGTGATCTACGCAGCGGAGTCCGCCGGCTTTCAGGTCATGATGCCGGATGCAGACCTTTACACGACCCGGCTCGACGGCCAGCCGCTGAATTCCAACGGCACCCAGTACGGTGACAGTCAAAAGCTCATGGAATGGATTCAGTCCATGGACAAGCGGACCGACTATTTTGTCATTTCGCTGGATCAGCTTCTTTCGGGGGGATTGGTGAATTCCCGCACGATGACAAACAGGAGCTATGAGGCGGAGTACAAGCTGATCGACGCCGTCGTGGAGCTTTCCAAGACGAATCAAGTCTATATTATCGATACGGTCGCCCGCCTTGCCACCTGTACCGTGGGCTATCAGGGCGCGACCCTGGATACCTACAATTATATGCGTCAGTACAGCCTCGTACAGCGGCCTGAGATCAAGTACAGCAAGCTTACGGTCAACAGCATCATTGACAAGTACCGCAGCGATGCCAGCGGTAAAATGATCAAGGTCGATCCGAGCTATAGCGTCAAGATCTATGATATGCTGATCACCAGAGCCAGAAAGCTGAGTCTTATCGACTATATTCTGACTCAGGATACCGGGAAAAATATGAAGTATTTCATTGGAATCGATGATTCCAATTCCCAGAGCACCATACAGAACAATGAAATCCGATATATCGAAAAGAAGCTGGAGGGCAGGGGCCTGATCTATTCCGGCGCGGACGAGCTCGGCATGATGGCGGTGCTCAGCCTGATGATCGATCACTACGGATATGATGTAAAGGCCGCAGCCGTATATTTCGGCGAGACGGAAGCCTCAGCTGCTGGTTCGGTTTACGATATGGAGACCGTAAAGGTAAATCTGGAACAGCATTTAAAGAGCCTCAATGTGCGCATGGTGGAGCCGAAGGACGCCGACCTGGAGATCGTCGTGCTGACCACTCCGGCCCAGAACGTATTGAATTCCAAATACATCAACCGGACCATCGACTACCTCAACGCAAATATCGCGAAGGGAATCCCGACGATCCTCATCAATTCCGCCCCGTCGGTCTACGGCGGAAGTCTGGAATACAGAATGATGCGGGAGTGCGAGACGAGCATGCTCCTTTCCTACAGCAGCTGGAATACGGTGGGCAACTCCGTCGGCATGGCGCTGGGAAACGGAATTTCCCGTTACCTTTATCTTCACAGCCGGGACAACAGCAGTGACAAGGCCGATATCGCCTTTCTGAAAGGACTTGTCTTCTCCTATGCGAAGGATATCAGCTATCAGAGGGGCGGCGGCAAGGAGCTGTTCAACAAATACCTGACCTCTAAGGGTTGGTCTACGAGCAACTTCTATCAGAGCGACAGCCAGGTCGCCGAGGTGAACGCGGAGCTGGAAAAACTGCTGAAGAACTCGGACTATAACGTTACGGTGAAAGATATCATCGACAATATGACGGGACACCGGTATTTCAAGAGTCTGGAAGGGCAGAGCGGTATTATCAGGAAAATCAGCCTGGGGAACTATTCCGCGCCGTTTTTCAGAACCTTTGAGATCCGGTTTGACATCGATGTGAAGCTGAGTGACGCGACCATGAGCGGTGTTCCGGGTTCCAGTTCTATGACCGTCAGCCTGCCGTATCAGCCCCAGGAAGGGCAGCTGACCTATGCTGTCACCCTGTATTATCGGGATGAAGAGGGCAAGCTTCATAAGATTCCCTGCACCTATGACAAGGCCACCGGGACGATCCAATTTGCAGCCGGTCTCTCGGGCTTCTTTACAGACACCCTGAGCATGGATGCGGCGAAAGCCTACTCCCTGTTTACCGACGTGCCGGTTTCCTCGTGGTATTTCGATCCCGTGATGTACGTCTATGAAAAGGGGTTGATGAAGGGGACCACTCAAAGCACCTTTACCCCCAACGGGTCTGTGACCCGGGCGATGCTGGTGCAGATTCTGTATAACATGGCCGGAGTGTCAGAGGAAGCTGGAACCGCATGGTACAGCGCGGCGGCGTCCTGGGCGTTGAAAAATGAGATCATTCCCGATTCCGCGAATGGAACCTTCCTCCCGGCGGAACGGGTGACGAGGGAAGAGCTGGCGGACAGCCTGTGGCGTTACGCAAAATACCGCGACATGGATATGGGCAGCGGTACCTATCCCGGCGTGTACCAATATGCCGACGTCTTTGCCGTTAAAGCGGAGCTTCGCGACGGCTTTGACTGGGTCTGCACCCACGGGATCATACAGGGCAAGGGCAGCGGTCCGTGGCTGATGCCTCAGGACTACACCACCCGGGCCGAAATGGCAGCGATGCTGCGGAGGTTTTCGGAATAGGATCAGAAAAGAATAGGATCAGAATAAGGATAAGGATAAGAAGAGAGCCGCCCAGAGGCTGCTCTCTTTATCAAAGATGCTCGATTTGCCGTCAGTGGAGAACCCGATGCTTCCACCGGCGGCTTTTCTTTATTTTTGTTTTTCCTGAAGCTTTGCCCAGGCGGCGGCGAAAGCCGATTCCTGTGGCTGTGCCTCTTCCTGGCGTTTCATGTATTCCTGCAATTCCCGCTTGCCCATATTGTCTCGCTTTTCCGCAAGCTGCTGGTTGAAGCGGTCAAACTTCTCCCGGAAACCACAGGGGCAGGAATAGATCCGCTTTTCTCCCTCGCCCATCACGCTGAGCTTCTTGTGGCACTGGGGACAGCGGGCGTTGCTCACATAGGACAGGTTCTGGCGGTAGCCGCACTCCCGGTCCTGGCAGACCAGCATCTTTCCCTTCTTGCCGTTTACTTCAAGGAGGAACTTGTCGCACATGGGGCAGCGGGTCCGCGTCATATTGTCATGCCGGTAGTTTCCTTCGGCAGCCACAACCCGGCTGACGATGACGGAAGCGAAGTCCTTCATTT
>CAMJRV010000344.1 GCA_946408315.1 uncultured Bacillota bacterium
ATGTCGAAAAATATTTCACCACTCGGAAATTATAGTCCAGCAACGTCCAGTTTTGCGGGAACGGATAGCCCAGCGCCCAGTAGCTGATCCCTCCGAGAGCGTATTCCTTGACGGCGTCAAATTTCGCCTGTGCGCTTCTCGCGTCCTCAAACCATACCTCGTGCATCCGGCCCTGACTGTCGGTATATCGGTAGAACGGAGATTGAGCCGTCTCATCATATTGAATGACAGCGTTATGTTCGACCGCCCGGATCAGCGCTTCCTGACAGCTGAAGGTTTCCGCCTCCTGACCCTGGACATGCGGCAGCAGCCAATCCCTGGCATAAATCTGAAAGCCGAAATAGATCTTGTACCTTGGGATTACCGTAACGGCATAGTCGAGCACTCGCTTGATCTGGTCCAGCGGCGAGATGGCCTGGGGCGGACCCAGACGGTAACCCCATTCGTAGGTCATGAGGATGACGAAGTCGAGGATTCTGCCGTGAGTCTCATAATCGATTGCTTCGTACTGGAGACCCCTCTGCTCCGGCCCCGTCTTCGGCGCGACGGCGGAAGAAACAAAAAACCCTTCCTGGTGCAGTCTTTCGGCAATGAGGCGCAGAAATTCATGATAGAGCTCTCGATCTTCCGGCAGTACATATTCAAAATCGATGTTCAGTCCCAGATACCTCTTCTGCTTCATAATCAGAACGATATTGGAGATCAGATTCTGCACGGCTTCCGGATTGCTCAGGACAGCGTGGGCCACGTCCTGCCCCCTTACCCCCGAAGTGAAGTTCACGATACACATCATGGGAAGGATTCGGTTCTCGTATGCGGCCTGGATCAACGCGTCATCATCGATGGTCCCGAGGTCTCCGTTCTCTTTCACCACATAAGAAAACGGGGCCAGAATCGAAAGGTACGGCCCTGCCTCATCGACGATGAACGCCTCTTCCTGCCCCAGAAAATATTGATAGCCGTTCACCGACACTTCCGTCTTTTCAATGACCGGCTCTGCCGTGGGGATGATCAGAGACTGCCCTGTAAGCAGATTATTCGGGTTGGGAAGCCCGTTTGCCTCGACAATACTTTCCGGCGATACCTGAAACTCACCGGAAAGCCCCATAAGCGTATCTCCGGCCCTGACGGTATAAATGATCATAAAAACACCCCTTTCAACCAGTAATCTATTCCATCACCGGGAAGGGTGTTACAGTCTATGCCTTTTCGACGAACTGAATTTTAAGCCCGTTGGGGTCCTGAATAAAGAAATATTTTGTATGGGGGTTCGGCGCGAACGGTCCGCTGTGAAGCGCAATCCCCTGCTGCTGCAGAAATGCGATCTTCTCATCAAGAGATTCGACGGCAAAGCCCAGGGAGATCTCCGATCCTATATTGATAGTTCCGGCGTTCTCGCTGCAGATCAGCTCAACCTGCGTCGCATCATCTCCCAGAAAGGAAATTTCCATTCCCGGTCCCGCCTGGAATCTCGTATTCAGCGGTAAACCCACGATCTCCTGATAAAATTTAAGAGATTCTTCCATGTTCTTTACCGTTATTGTCGTCCATAAAAATGCCATCTTTTCAATACCTTACCTTTCTTGTACTTTGTTCTATTATCTCCCTTTTTCCTTCCGATTACAATCCCTTTTATCCGAAAATGAGAAATGCTCTGGAAACCGGCTCGTCCGGCTTTCAGAGCATTTCCGTCAGGTTTTGTATGAAGGTAGATTGAAAAAGTAATGAGTGCGATATTCATTTGCTCAGTGGTCGAGGATTGACAGCCCGCCGTCTACGGCGTCCACCATAATGTAATAATCCCGCTCTTCATCATCCAGACAGTGCATGATGTAGAACCGTTTATAAAAGGTTTCCTCCCGCAGGATCTGAATGACAGGAGTCATCAGAAGCTTCGCCCTTCCGATAAACTGTTTGATGACAAAATCATGACCCACTCTGTGGCATTCGTCCATTGTGACCTGGAATTCCAGAGAGTTCTTTTCCTCAATTTCGATATCGACCATCGTCGGCGTACCCTTTCCCTCATAGACGGAACCTGACACCCCATCCACGATGCAGTTGCAAAGCCGGTTCAGCTTTGACAGACGGCCTTTTCCGACGAGAAGGGAATAACAGAGTAATACGTAGGGGTAGAAGACCTCGTCTACCCCTACGATATTGATTTTACGGTCCGTGTTGAAAAGAAGATTTTTTGCTCCTTCCACGTCATAACCATTAAAAATCATTTTTGTTTTAATCATTATAAGATCCTAACAGCACTTGGTTGCGATTTCCGAGCACAAACTGGGAGATAGCCTTATTCTCCGTGGAGAGGTGCTTCGATGTCGCCATCTGCACCTTAGGCGACACATTGGCTTTCTTTCCTTTGCACCGTTCCACAAGATCATGCATCTCTTTGCTCGTCGGCCTTCCGAAATTGCTTCCTACGATCATGGCGATCCAGGACAGGATGATGCCCGCAAAGAACTGATGCATCCCGGTGACTACATCCAGTCCGCCTTGGGCCCAGATCTGGACGGTAATTCCGCCTACCAGCATAGAGGCCAGAGCGCCGGTTCCGTTGGCCTTCTTCCACCAGATTGCGCAGACATAGCTGGGCAGGAAGGCGCAGGCCATGAAGCTGAACGTATCGACGACCAGACTGAAAATTCCCGGAGGATTCAGGATCGCAATCGCGATACCGATTACGCTGACAATAAGGATGGTCGCTTTGGAAATAAAGACGACTTTCTTATCGCTGGCATTGGGGTTGCGCCATCTCTTGTAAAAATCGACAGAGACGATCGTTCCAATCAGCAGCAGCAGCGCGGCTACCGTGCTCATGATGGCAGACATGATGGCAGTCAGCAGAATGCCGGAAACGATTCCCGGGAACATCTGAGCTGCAAGGGTTGGGATAACCATTTCAGGGTCTTTCAGATCGGCAAGCATAACAACTCCGCAAAGACCGATGAAATATGGAGAGAAGCAGAAGAGCTGAGTCCAGATCGTGGCGTAAACCACAGTCTTTTTTGCGGTCTTCGGATTCTCCATGGCCATATGCTTGTTGACCGAGTGAGGCAGCCCCATGTAGCCGATCAGATAAACCAGAACAGCGCCGGCGATAATACCCCAGGCTCCCTCATACTGGTTACCTTTTCCCCAGATGGAGAGATAGGTTGGATCGATGGCGGCAAGCTTCGTGTTCAAGCCTGTGAATCCGCCGACTTTATGTAAGCACAGCGCCAGTAAGGACAGCACCGATCCGATCATGATAAAGCCCTGGATTACGTCGTTCCACGCGACGGCAAAATAACCGCCTACAAAGGTGTAGAGAATGATGACTCCGCAGCCGATGATGAGTCCCCAGGAAAGAGGAAATCCAAAGAGGCTTACGAGAGTTTTTCCGGTTGCAAGAAACTGAGCAAGAACATAAAAAGAAAGTCCGCTGACCGCGATCACGCAGGCCACTACCTTGACCGGAATGGATTCATACCTTTTTTCGAGGTATTCAATCGGTGAAATCGCGTCGAGAAGCTGGGAAAGTCTTCTCATTCTTCTTCCAAGAACGGTGATATTGACTAAGCCGCCGCCCGCATCGCCGACTGCATAAAAGATTGCAAAATATCCAAGCATATATGCCTGTGACGGACCACCCATGAACATAAATCCGCTCATGGCCGTCGTCTGAAGGGTCAAAGCGGTTACCAGCGGTCCCATAGACCTTCCGCCGATCATGTAGTCCTCGGAGCTCTTAGCACGGCGGTTCCAGTAAAGGCCCACGCCGATCATTCCTACAAAATAAAAAATCAGTACAATAACTTCTACTCTCATTCCGCAGCCCCCTTCCTTCCTTTGACGCTCTGCTCAAATTCCGTGTCGTCAATCTGTTCGTCCTGCTTTTTCATCACGTTGTAGACAACAATGGCTACCGTGATGAAAACGAATGGCCAGATCATGATACCAAAAAAAGTGCTGACAGGCATTCCAATAATCATAACGATTCCTCCCTTTTCATTTTTTCTAGCTAGAATTGTCTTAATCTTATGTCATTTCAGAAAATAATGAAA
>CAMJRV010000345.1 GCA_946408315.1 uncultured Bacillota bacterium
TTTTCTCGATGACGGTCCAGGCAATCTCATCTTCCGATGATGTGGGGTTATCCTTCACAAGCCCGGCGATGTAGTCCCGGTAGCTGTCCAGCTCCTTTTCCAGTACGCCCTTGACGATGACGGGATTTGTGGTCGCTCCCACCGCGCCTCTTTCGATGGAGTAGGTCAGCTCCCTGATGGAACAGGAATCGTTCCAGTACTTCGTCATCGGGAACTTCTGTGTCATTTCCAATAATTTATCCATTGTTCTGTTACGTAATGATACGTCTCCTTTCTGAATCGTTTAAGTTATTTCAATACTGAGCATTGTCAATTTATTTGACTAAAATAAGCGAGATCGCCGGTACGAAAGTCACCACTAAAAGGCATAGAATTGCAGCTATTAAATAAGGAATGATATATCTCAGCATACTTTCCATCTTAATACGCGCTACAGCAGTGCCGACGAAAAGATTACAGCCATAGGGCGGCGTACACAGCCCGATCGCAAGGTTCATGGTCATAATGATACCGAAGTGCACCGGATCGATGCCGAAGCTCAGCGCGGCAGGCAATAGCAGCGGAGCCATGACTGTTATCGCGGGAACGGTATCGAGGAAGCAGCCAAGCACCAGCAGTACAAGATTCACGATCAGCAGGAAGGCCACTTTACTCGATGTCAGCGTGGTAATCATGTCAAATAACTGGGCCGGTATCTGGGCGAAAGACAGAAATGTTGAAAACACTGTGGAATATCCCAGCAGGAAACAGGTGGCGCCATTCAAAATCGCCGTAGCGACGAAAGCCTGATACAGGGATTTCAAATTCATCTCACGATAGACAAAAATACTGATAATCGCAGAATACACTACGGCAACGCAGGCTGATTCCGTAGGGGTAAAGAGTCCGCTGTAGATGCCTCCCAGAATGATGACAGGAGCCAAAAGCGCCCAGACTCCTTCTTTCGTAGCAACTGCAATTCCCTTTAAACGCGTGCGCATATGCTCCTTGAGAGAAGCCGTTATCTCTTTCTTTTCAACAATACCGATCTTATGTTTTTTGCACATATAGTAATTCATGGCGATATAAAATGCGCCCATGAGAATGCCGGGAATAACGCCGGCAAGGAATAGAGCCGCAACCGACGTGCTGGTAACCGCACCGTATATGATGAAGGAAAGGCTCGGCGGGATAAGTACGTCAATGGTGCCGGCAAAACATATCAGGGTTGTGCTGTAAGGAATATTATAATTCTGCTTTCTCATCTCGGGGATCATCATACCGCCGATGGCTGCCGTAGTCGCCATACCCGAACCGGAAACCGCACCGAAGATCATGCTGGCCAGCACCGCGATCACACAGAGGCTGCCGGTAACCGCTCCCACAAGACTCTGGGCAAACTGAACGATTCGCCTGGCCAGGCCGCCGGTGGACATCAGGGCTCCTGCCAGCATAAAAAACGGAATCGACAGTATCGTAAAAGAATTAATTCCGGAAAAACAATACTGCGCAGAAATAACCATATCCAGGTTTGTACAGAAATAGAGCGCCAGCATCGTCGCTCCGCCAATCGCGTAGCCGACAGGCACACCGATAAAAACCAAAATAAAAAGAGAAGCAAAGACCACGATCGTCTCCATTATTCCATCCCCCCCTCACCGTTGTCCAAAGCTTGGGTTCCAAACCTGATGCCCTGACACGATTTCAGCATTGACTGAATAGAACGCAATACCTGAAGACCGCATCCTACAGGAACCGCCGCATAACCGAATACAGGATTGATATGCAGCGCTGCATCCTGAGAGTTCATTCCTATCAGCATATCGCATAAAACTACGCCGTAATAAATCGTGACTCCGCAGATCGCAATCACTAAAATTTCGGATAAAATATTTAAAAATTGCGCCTTCTTAAAAGAAAACTTATCTATGAAAGCCGTAATTTTAATATGCTCGCCTTTCTTTGCGGCCAGACTGACGCCCAGCCAGGACAGCCATACGAAGATATACCGTCCCAGGGCTTCTGTCCACGATAACGAATTGTTGAACACGTATCTTGTAACCACCTGCAAAAAGATTACCGCCACCAGTATGACGAAAAGTATTACCAGGATAATCTCCTCCAGATGATCATAGATTTTAATTGCCGTCATTTTTTTCATCTGTATCATCTCCATTAAAATCGATTGATAAGCGGAACACCTGCGGCGCATTGGACTCGCAAAAATCCACAGATATTCCGCCTATTATAAAGAATTGAGGATTCCTTATTATTTCTTTCCTGCGATTTCAAGAACCTTGTCCATTACATCGCTGCCGAGAACATCTCTCCATTTATCATAGATCGGCGCAGTCGCATCCTTAAATCCCTGCTTCTCACTGTCGCTGAGCTCGATGACTTCAACGCCGTGATCCTTCATCGTCTGGAGATAACCCGTCTCCGCATCGTGCTCCAGCTCCCGCTGAGACGCCGCCATCTTTGCAATACCCTCATCGAAAATGCTCTTCACATCGGCGGGCAGAGAATCTACAAAGGCAGAAGAAGAGATCACCACGAGGGGCGAATTCATATGCCCGGTCAATGTCAGGTATTTACACGGCTCATAGTATGTCTGATCCACCATAACTCCCAGACAGTGATCAACTCCGTCTACCGTGCCTTGAGTCAATCCGGTATAGACCTCACCAAAGGCCATCGGCGTCGGATTCGCACCCATAGCCTTGTAAATCGCCAGATTGAGATCCGTATTCGTGACGCGGATCTTTAACCCTTTCAGATCGTCGATGCTTCTGACCGGTTTATCCGTAGTAATAATATTTCTCATGCCGTCATATTCAAAGTCCAGACAAACATAGCCGGAATCCGAGAGCAGGCTGTTATATAGCGCTAAGCCCCCATTGTCAAAGCTTCCCTTGAGCCAATCCTCATAGGTGTCGTAGAGATACGGAAGATCAGTAATGCCGACCTGCGGTCCCAGCAATCCCGATACGGTTCCCTGTCCGCCGATATAAATCTGACAGGTATTGAGCTTGACCGCTTTGACAAGGTCATCGTCATCACCAAGCTGGCCGTTCGGATAGACTTCCACCGAGACTTTTCCATTTGTTTGGGACTCCATAAAGTCTTTAAACTCCAGAGCGGCTACGTTGGTAGACCTGCTGGCAGAATCCGTATGAGCGACTTTAATAACGATCGGCTGGGAATCCGAACTCTCACCGGAATTTCCCAGGCTGTTCCTTCCGCATCCGGCGAACATGGTCAGAACTAATACAACTGTCAGAACGATTGCTGCTAATTTTTTTGTTTTCATAACATTGACTCCTCCTCTGTTTTTTTCTATATATTTCTCCGGTTAATCCGGAAATAGAACGAACCTATAAAGAAGAAAATACTTTATCCATACGCTCAAGGGTTATCGCGATGTCATCCATGGAATGCTGAATTCCAAAACCGCAGTGGGCAGGATATGCCGCGTCACCGTAATAATGGAAGTACAATCCGTTTTTCAGGCATCCTGCGATAAATTTTTTCCCCAATTCAATGTCATAGTGCTGCATGGTAGAGCGCAGGTCCAGATCATCATCGGGATTTTCACATCCGAAATAAATTGCAAACCGTGCTCCCAGCCCCCTTACATGTCCGGGAACAGAGTGCTTCCTGAACAAATCGTTCATCCCGCTGTACAACACGTCTCCAATCATTTCAATGTGATCGTAAAACTCAGGTTCCGCTGAAAGTTCCAGGCATGCAAGACCTACGCGAACCGCCATCTGCGTACCGCTGCAGGTGCCGCTGCAAACGACCGGGCCATTGGGATTGAACGTATCCATAATTTCTGCTTTTCCTCCTACCAGGGCGATGGGAATGCCTCCCCCAATAGCCTTGGCGAAGGTCGAAAGATCAGCATCAACCCCATAATAAACCTGGGCGCATCTCTGCCGGAAACGAAGTCCGGTAATGACTTCGTCAAAAATCAGAACAATGCCGTTTTTCGTACAGACCTCGCGCACTTGCTCAAGATACTTCTGAACCCCTTCGTAGCAGCCGCAATTAAAGCTGATCGGTTCCAAGA
>CAMJRV010000346.1 GCA_946408315.1 uncultured Bacillota bacterium
AAAACCAGCTCTGGGAATCACAGGCTCTCAAATTTTTTCGTTTTGCTACAAATCCGTCAGCGTTTCGTTCATGCTTCCGGTGCGATACCCCGACAGGTCGAGAGAAACGTAGGTAAATCCGATCTCCTTCAACCGGCTGTCAATCTGCTCCCGGATTTCCCGTTCCATGATTTTCGGGAACTGATCCTCAGCGATCTCAATCCTTGCCACGGTGCCGTGATGGCGGACCCTCACCTGGTGAAAGCCAAGATCCAGAAGCAGCTGTTCCGCTTCGTCCACCATCTTCAGCTTCTCCGGTGTAATGGTCTCTCCGTAGGGGAATCTGGACGACAGGCAGGCGAAGGACTGCTTCTCCCAGGTAGGAAGTCCAAGCTCTTTGGAAAGCTGTCTGATCTCCTCCTTCGTAAGCTCCGCATAGCGCAGGGGGCTCTTGACTCCCAGCTCGGAAATGGCGGTAAGTCCCGGGCGGTAGTCCCCCAGGTCATCCATATTGGAGCCCTCCACAACCTCCGAATATCCGTTTTGAGCAGCGATCTCCTTCATCTTGGAAAACAACTCATGCTTGCACAGATAGCAGCGGTTTACCGGATTTTCACGGAAGCCTTCGATTTCCAGTTCTTCCGAATCGACGATCCTATGTACGATTCCGTTTTTCTCGGCAAAGGCCACCGCCTCGGAAAGCTCCCGCTCAGGGAAGCTGCTGGAGCGCGCCGTGACCGCAATCGCCCTGTCTCCCAGGACATCGTGGGCAACCCTCAAAAGAAAGGTGGAGTCCACCCCGCTTGAAAAGGCAACCGCCACGCTTCCCAGACTCTTGATATATTCTTTTAAAACGTCATATTTTTCTTGCAGACTTTTCATATGTTTTCTGTTACTTCCTTTACAATTGTATCGAGATCGGCCAGTGCGCCCTTCCCCAGATCCCCGCAGGCCAGCAGGCTCTCTTTCGGCTCGATAAAGTGATATCCCAGCGATTCGAGGGTCTTTATGTTCTTCTGAACGATGGGATTTTCATACATCTTCGTATTCATCGCGGGGCAGATATAGACAGGTGCATGGTCCAGGGCCATGATTACCGTCGTCATCATATCGTCCGCGATCCCCGAAGCGATCTTGCCGATGATATTTGCCGTGGCAGGAGCCACAAGGCACAGGTCGGCTTTTTTCGCCAGGGAAATATGCTCCACCTGAGACGGTTCGTATTCGGCAAACATGGAGGTATAGACCTTCCTTTTCGTCAGGGACTGAAACGTCAGGGGCGTGATGAACTCCTGGGCGCTGTCGGTCATGATCACGTCGACGCCGTACCCGTCCTTTACAAACCGGTTTGCAAGCTCCGCGGCCTTGTATGCCGCGATGCTGCCCGTTACGCACAGCAATATGTTTTTCACCGTACCATTCCCTCCATCTCTGCCAGCAACGCCCTTGTTTTTCTTACGATTGCTTCTGCAATCTGTTTTTTCGTCGATAACTTTTCGTAGGTCCCGTCGGGAGCGATCAGATATCCCACATGCTTTTCCCCCGTTATTTCCGTCAGATCATTCGCCAGGACCATACTGCACCGGTTTTTTTGCAGCAGCTTGTGTCCAGTCTCAATGAGAACTTCCTGTTTCACTCCGGTCAGCAGCTTGAACCCGACCAGAATCGTGTCCTCCTGCAGCTTCTTGATCTCTCCGATGACCTTGGGAGTCCTCTTTAAAACGATGACAAGGTCATCGATTTCAGAACTGATCTTGCCCTCCGCCGGGATTTCGCCGGAAGACGGCTTGCCGGAGTCCCCGCCGGAGTTCTCTCCCGAGTCCCCGCCGGAATTCTCTCGGGAATCCCCGCCGGGCTCTCCCCCCGACCGGATGGCGGAAAGGGTTGTGACCTCTTTCACCGTGTAATCGCTGACGGCCATCGCGTGGATCACCGCGTCGATTTTCTTCGTCGTAAGCAGTTGTTCCAGCGCTTCCAGCAGCCCCTGAACGCCCATAACCCGTATCACTTCCACCCGATCGTCGGTAGGAGCGTTCGTATTCCTGTCGCACAGGTAATAAATTTTCTCTATTTTCATGGCTCCGGCTTCCAAAAAAGCCCTCGCCACAGCCAGGCCAAGTCTTCCTGAGGAAAAGTTTGAGATCATTCTGACATCGTCAATTCTCTCCGAAGTCCCTCCTGCGGTAATGATAATATTTCTCACCACTTCGCACCTGCCATGTCGTCCCTCGCCGTATTGATTCTGAATCTTCTGGGCAGCACCTCGATTTGCAGCGGGAATTCAGCGCCCTTTTCCCCGTCGATATCGGTACCTACGCGCTGTTCCGACTCCACACAGAGTTTATTCGTCTGGAAGAAAACCACATTTTTATTCTCATGGTGCTGTCCGGTCATCACGTTGAACAGCAGAGGCGCAAGCTCTAAAATCGGCATCTCCTTAAAGAGCATCACGTCGAGCAGACCGTCGTTGATTTCCGCAAGAGGAGCGATTCTTTTAAATCCTCCCGCAGATCGTCCGTTCATGACGAGCATGAAATAGATCCGGTCCTCGGAGGAATATTCCTCGCTTGTGATCTTCACAGGAATCGGCCTTAAGTTCGGGATTTCCGAAACGCCTTTTAAATAATAGGAGATGATCCCCAGCGTATTTTTAATGTCGGGGTCCGTCTTCTGGCTGACGTCCACCAGAAAGCCCATAGCCGCAACGTTGATGAAGAACTTGTCATTGACCCTCCCGATATCTATACAGGTATAATGTTCCTCCAGCGCAATTTTCACCATACCGTCAATATCGTGGGGAAGATCGAAATAATGGGCGAAATCGTTTGCCGTGCCGGACGGAAAGATGGCGATGGGAAGATCGATCCTGTTCTGCATCATCGCATTGACCACAATGTTGATCGTACCGTCACCGCCGGCGGCGATGATCTTCTTGTATTCGCCGGGATTCATATCCCGCATCACTTCATTCAGGATTCCCTTTCGGTCGGCTCTCACCGGAATCACATGCATTTTTTTCTTCTGAAATTTCTCGATGATCACGTCCAGATTGCTTTTGAACAAACCATTCCCCGCATACGGATTGTAAAACAAAAGAACCTTATTCTTCTTCATTTTAATATACCCCTCACTTTTCCGATCAGATACAAGGAACCGGCATAAACGATAACGTCATAGGATGCGGATGATTCGCCGGCATAGCGGCAGGCGTCTTCCGGATCGCCGATGGCGATGCATTTCTTTCCCCTGGCCGTAATCTGCCCGCACAATTCCGCAGCGGAAAGCTTCCGCGGATTATCCGGTTCCGTTGCAATAAATTCGTCCGTAATCAGCTCAAACTGATCCAGCAGCTTGTCGATCTTTTTATCCGCAAGCATGCCTATGACCATAAGGACCCTGGCATTTGGAAAATGCTCTGAGAGAACGTTCCGCAAAGCCTCCGCGCCAGCCTCGTTATGCGCGCCGTCTATGATTACCCATGGCTCTTTTTTGAGAACTTCAAACCGTCCCGTCTGCCTGGCTTTTCGAAACCCGGCATAGAGCTTGTCCCGGTCCAGCCTGAGCTGGCCATTCTTTCCGAGAACCGTAAGGACCGTCAAGGCACAGACGGCATTTCCCACCTGATGAGCTCCGATCATGGAGATGGCAAGATCTCGGTATGCTGCGCCGTCAATCTCCGCATCAAAGGTATAGCCCTCCACCGTCCTTGTTCTGAGCTGACAGGGAAAGCTTCCTGCGTCATAAACTGCACAGCCCTTTTCCCCCGCAATCCGCCTGATCGCACCGGAAGCGGCCCCATCCTCCACTTGAAAGATCACGGGAACGCCCGGCTTGATGATACCGGCCTTTTCCACGGCTATTTTTTCCAATGTGTCACCTAAATATTCCATATGATCAAAGGAAATGGAAGTGATTACCGATGCAACAGGCCTGCTCACCATGTTGGTGGAGTCTCCCGTACCTCCCAGCCCGACTTCCAGAACCAAAAAATCGAGTTCCTGTTCTGAAAAGTACAGGAAGGCGATGGCGGTGATCAGTTCAAATTCCGTTGGGGAGTCCATGCCCTCGGAA
>CAMJRV010000347.1 GCA_946408315.1 uncultured Bacillota bacterium
ACCTTGCTCCGTCCCTCACGATCCAGGCGATCACAAGCGGACCGGCAATCATCTGGTTCGTCGTCAGCGGTTTCTTTGCTGTATTTGCATACAGCTTATGGTATAAAGGCAACAGCATGTGCGGAGCCGCTCTCGGTATGGCCTGCAACGGCGCATTCTCCTTCTGGGGTCCGTTCTGCTGCTGGCTGGTAATCGGAGTCGTCTTCGGCCAGGATGGCTGGGCGCTGGCCCCGATCGCATGGGCAGCCGCAGTCGTAATGGTAATCGGTATCTTCATCATTGCGATGAATCCGTTAGACTTATTCAGAAAGAAGGAGGCGTAAACGATGAAGCCACTGAATTACGCTATTTTGAAGTATTTTACAAAAGTCAAGGAAGCCTGTGCTGAAGATGTAATCGAAGCGCTGAAAGGCGAATACGGCAGCTTTAAAGCGTTGAAAAAGCCTGCTGTTGTCGAAGCGATCATGACAGGCGAGGCCAACGGCCTTCTGGAAGAAACGAGATACGAGCTCGATGCGAAAGGTGAACTGAGAGTTTACTACCGCGCCCATGAAGAAGGAGCGGCTACGATCAACAGCTACATAAAGGACTAAAAACTAACCTGTTTTTCGCTTTTCAGGCAAGGGCGGCGGCGCTGCCCCGTCCTTGCCTGAAAATAAAATAAATCTATAAGCACTAACAAGTACAAAACCGGAAGTACGGTTAACCACTGGAAAGGAGGCGTAAGAATGAGATATTACGGTGAAGAAGCTCTGGGATTGATTGAAACGCTGGGAATGGTTCCGGCGATTGAGGCGGCGGATAAAATGCTGAAGGCTGCCGAGGTGGAATTGATTTCCTATGAAAATGTAGGCTCGACTCTTGTGACGGTTATGGTCAAAGGTGACGTTGCCGCCGTCAGAGCCGCTGTGGAAGCGGGAGCGGAAGCTGCTGCCGCCATCGGCAAGCTGACTGCGAAAAACGTGATGCCGAGACCGATCAAAGGCGTAGGCGATATTGTTTCTGTTCACGATATTGACAATTAAAAGAGAGGGAGAGAAATGGATAAATATGAAGCGTTAGGACTGATTGAAACCTTCGGCCTGGTCTTTGTACTGGAAGCGGCGGACGCTATGTGCAAGGCGGCGGATGTGGAATTGGTCGGATATGAGAATGTTGCTTCCGGATATATTTCCGTCATGGTTCGCGGAGATGTGGGCGCATGCAAAACTGCGGTGGCCGCCGGCGTAAAGGCAGTGGAAGAGATGGAAGGCGGAAATCTTTACAGCCATGTGGTGATTGCAAGACCGCACCCGGATCTTGAGAAGATAATCGCACGTTATTCCTTGGATAACCTGCTTGGATAAAAAGAACCAGAATGAATTGTACAGAAAGGAGAGTCACAAATGAATATCATCGATTATGATTTGCTCTCCATACAGGAATCCCGAATTCTTGCGGAAAACGCCCGGGAAGCGCAAAAAAAGCTGGCGACCTTTCCGCAGGAAAAATTGGATAAGATCGTGGAACGCATGGCAGAAGAAATCAGCAAGCATGCCTGCGAATTGGCCAGAATGTCCAGCGAGGAAACCGATTATGGCGTCTGGCAGGATAAGTACATAAAGAATCGGTTTGCCTGCAAATACCTGCTTAACGGACTGAAAGGGATGCGCTGCGTAGGCGTCATCAAGGAAGACCCGGAGAACAAAACGATGGACGTCGGCGTACCGATGGGTGTGATTGTAGCCCTTTGTCCCGCTACCAGCCCTGTTTCCACTTCCATATACAAGGCGCTGATCGCGGTCAAGTCCGGGAATGCGATGATCTTTTCCCCTCACCCAAGAGCGAAGGAAACTATGAGCAAAGCGCTTGATATCCTGATTCAGACGGCTGAGGAAAACGGATTACCGGAAGGAGCTCTTGCATATCTGCATACGGTGACCCAGAGCGGAACGGTGGAGCTGATGAACCATCCGGCGACCTCCCTGATCATGAATACGGGAGTTCCGGGGATGCTCAAGAGCGCATACCGCTCGGGAAAACCTGTAATTTACGGAGGCGCGGGCAACGGTCCGGCATTCATCGAACGGACTGCCGACATCCGGCAGGCGGTAAAGGACATTATTGCCAGCAAGACCTTTGACAACGGAATCGTATCAGCCGCGGAGCAGTCCATCGTTGTGGACGGTTGTATTGCGGATGAAGTGAAACGGGAGCTGCAAAACAGCGGCGCTTATTTCATGACGGAGGAAGAATCCCGAAAGCTGGGTTCCCTGCTTTTCCTGCCTGACGGCAGCCTGGATTCCGAACTCGTCGGCAAATCGGCCCAGGAGCTGGCCAAGCGGGCGGGATTCTGCGTTTCGAGCAACGTCGTATTGCTGCTTTCGGAACAGAAGTACGTCTTTGATACGAATCCCTATTCCAAAGAAAAGCTTTGTCCGGTGCTGGCTTACTATATTGAGGACGACTGGATGCAGGCCTGCGAAAAGTGTATCGAGCTGCTGCTGAGCGAGCGAAACGGCCATACCCTCGTGATTCACTCCAGAGATGAAGAGGTGATCCGCCAGTTCGCTTTGAAAAAGCCGGTTGGACGGGTGTTGGTCAATACTCCGGCCACCTTCGGGAGCATGGGAGCGACGACAAACCTGTTCCCTGCGATGACCCTGGGCAGCGGATCGGCAGGAGAAGGCATTACCTCTGACAACGTATCGCCTATGAATTTGATCTATATCCGCAAGGTCGGATACGGCGTTCGAAAGACAGAGGACTTAAAAGTTCTGACAGACGAAAAGATTTCCCTGTACAGGGCGGCACAGCAACCGGAGTTTAACCAGGAAAATATGGAAGTGCTTCAGCGCATTCTGAAGACGGTCATCAGGGAACTGAAGGACGGCGATCAGTAAATGCGCGGCGGCAATCAAGCAAATAGATACCAAAATAATCAGACGGGCGGTCTGAAATAAAGAGGAAAGAGGTAAGAACTTTGGATATTCGAGAATTTTCAAACAAACTCGCAGAAGCGACCCAGAATATGTCGGCTGAAGAACGGGCATCCCTGATCCGGATGTTTGAAAGCGTTTCCAAGGAAATCGCGAAGGAAGAGCCGAAACATAGTGTGGCATCTGCGGCGGACGTGACGTGCGAAACCGATGAAGACGGAGTTCCGTTAGGGATAACGGAGCGTCTGCACAAGCTGAAGGAGAATTATCTGAAACAGGTTCCTTCCATTACGACCCATCGTGCGAGAGCGATTACAAAGATCAATAAGGAAAACCCCGGAATGCCCAAGATCATGCTCCGTGCAAAATGCTTCCGCTATTGCTGTGAAACGGCTCCGCTGGTCATTCAGGACAATGAGCTGATCGTCGGTGCTCCCTGCGGCGCTCCGAGAGCCGGCGCATTTTCTCCCGATATCGCATGGCGGTGGATGGTAGACGAGATCGATACGATCGGAAGCCGTCCCCAGGACCCGTTCTACATCTCCGAAGAAGACAAGAAGGTCATGCGCGAGGAGCTGTTCCCATACTGGCAGGGAAAATCTGTCGATGAGTATTGCGAAGACCAGTACCGGGAAGCCGGCGTCTGGGAGCTTTCCGGCGAGTCCTTCGTATCCGACTGTTCCTATCACGCAGTGAACGGCGGAGGCGACTCCAACCCGGGATACGACGTGATCCTGATGAACAAGGGAATGCTCGACATTCAGCAGGAAGCACGGGAGCATCTGGAACATTTAAAATATGAAAATCCCGACGATATTGAAAAGATTTATTTCTATAAATCCATCATCGATACGACGGAAGGCGTTATGATCTATGCGAAGCGCCTGTCCGACTACGCTGCGGAGCTTGCGGCAAAGGAAACGAATCCGAAGCGCAAAGCGGAGCTTTTAAAGATTTCGGAAATCAACGCCAGAGTGCCTGCCCACAAGCCGGAAACCTTCTGGGAAGCGATCCAGGCGGTATGGACCATTGAATCCCTGCTGGTCGTGGAAGAAAACCAGACGGGAATGTCCATCGGCCGTGTTGACCAGTACATGTATCCGTACTACAAGGC
>CAMJRV010000348.1 GCA_946408315.1 uncultured Bacillota bacterium
TCTTGGGAGGGCTTTCGGCACGCTGATCCTGACCTGGATCGCGGGAAGGCGGTTTTATTATAACAAGGGACTGGTGATTATCATAAGCGCCGCCCTGTGCGGGACCCTCGTCATCATCTTTCCGACCATGATGTCCACCAACGTGGTCCTGATCGGAATTTTCTGCACCGGGTTTTTCTTATACGGTATCAACGGGATCTTATGGATCTATGCGATGGATGAGGGGGGACGGCTCTATTCCGGGACTGCGGCAGGCATCTTAAACTGCTTTGCCTATATCGGCGCGGCGGCGGAATCGTTTCTGTTCCCGATCATCGTACAGGCGACCGGAGAGATGATTTCCATCTTTATCGTTATGGAAGTATTCTGTATCGCCATGGTGATTTGTGGAATCGCAGTCAGTGAAAAAGACACGACGGTGGAAGAGGTGCTGGAATAGAAGTAGCAGAAGGAGGGTGCTCAGCTCGCGCAGCGAGCGCCGAAGGGAACCATGGCTTGCCCCAAGCTTGCTTGGTTGGCAAAACGGACAGCAGCGCGCGAAGCGCGTCGGAGGCCGAAGGACGTTGGTTCCCTAGCGGAGCGGCGTTAGCCGCTAGGGGGAGGAAGAATGAACAAAAAACTGATTATCGTGATCGACGGGTGCGCGCCGGAGTATCTCTCCAGAGAAAACACGCCCAATTTATACAGGATCGCATCGGATGGATTCTTTCAATATGTGAAGAGCGCCGTTCCGTCTGTGACCAACGTCAACCACGCCACGATACTGACCGGAAAATTTCCCTGCGACCACGGCGTCGTAGGAAATTATTTTTATGATAGAAAAACAGGGGCCCAGGGCTTTATCGAGAGCTCGGATTTCATAAAGATTGAAACCTTTCTGGAAACGCTTCATAACAGAGGAGTCTCGACGGCGCTGCTCACCGTCAAGGGCAAGGTGCTGGAGGTATTCGGAACGGGCGTCGATTACGGCCTCAGTGCCGAAAAGCCCGATCCTGATCTTGTCGAAGCGCTGGGGATGCAAGAACCTCCTCGGGTGGGAACTCTGGAGGCAAACGGCTGGATCTTTGAAGCCTGTTACCGGCTCCTTGAGAAAGACAATCCGGATGTCGTCTATTGCACCACCAACGATTACATGATGCACAACTACGCGCCGAAAACGCTGGAAGCCATACGGCAGATGAGCGAAATCGATGACTGGATCGGCAGGATTTATGACCTGGATCATTCCAGAGAAATCTACATTACCGCCGACCACGGCATGAACCAGAAAAACCATCTGATCAACCTGCAGGCCATCATGGACAGGAAGGGTTATGCGGTGGTGTGCCACCCGCCGCTGAAAGACCGGTATATCGAGAATCATATCTATCAGGAAGGCGGGGCGTTATACCTCTACTTTAAGGAGGAGAACGATGCGAAGACCGAAGAAATCCTGAGCTTTCTGAGGGAAGCCCCCTATGTTGAGCTGCTCTGTTCCAAGGAAGAGGCTGCGGAACGATTCTTCCTGCCTGCCGACAACATCGGAGATTATGTCGTCTTTGCTGCGGAAGACTGCGCGTTTGGAGAGCTTGCAGGAGAGGAACTGTTTACCGACAAGGTGAGGACCCACGGCTCCCTTCATGAGCGGGTGATCCCCCTGATCGCCGTCAATGCGAAGGAAGCCCCCGAACGGTATGAATACAGCAGAGATATTGTGAAGCTCATCATGGAGCCATAAGATAATAAAATAATGGAATAGAATCGCTTTCATCAATGGAATAGATCTGTTTTCGGCAAATCAAAGAGAGCGTGCTGACCGGTCCCCGGAGGACCGGTCTTTTTTTTGTTTTTGGTGTTTAACAAATCTTTAAAGAACCTTGCACGAAACTATAAGCTTCGTTGAGACCACCTTTAAACAGCCTGTTTATAGTTGTAGATAAGAAACATCTCACCATTGAAGTAGTGAAAGGGAGGAATAACATGTATAACAGATTATACACTGGAAAAATTGAACTGGCGGTTCTCGATACGGCGGGAACGTTCTGCGACGGCCCTGGAGATTTAAGACATCGTTGGCCTTTGGATGACTTAAGAGGCTGCAAAGCGCCGGTCATCCCGTTTTACGAAGCGCTGCTCGCGTTCGGGATCGAGTGCGACTGGGCCACGATCCGGAAGCCCATGGGGAATTTTAAGCCAACCCATCTGCGGATGCTTTTAAACCTGCCTGAGATTTCAGAACAATGGCAAGCGAAGTATGGAAGAGCCTGGAACGAAGAAGACTTTGATAAAATCCTCGCTACGTTCCGGCCGCTGATGTCCAAGTACATCGTCGATGAAGATCTGGCAAGACCGATCGAAGGCTCCCTGGAGGCCATTCGGAAGATGAGAGAAGCCGGCATCCTGGTAGGCTGCGACACCGGATATTATCAGGAGGACTCTTTTGCCCTGAACAAGGTATTGGAAGACAAATTCGGGATGAAGTTTGACGTCGTAACGAACGCCGAAAAGGTTCCCGGAAGACCGTCGCCGTTCATGGTCTACGACTGTATGCTTTCCGCATTCAAGCTGACGAGCAAGGTGATCCCCATCGAATCCGTTGTAAAGATCGACGATACCGCAGCGGGCATGAAGTGCGGAAACAATGCAGGCTGCTGGACGATCGGACTTTATGCGAGCGGTAGCAATACATATGACGAACTGGAAGTGTCAAAACCTGACTTCCTGGTACCCGACGTATCCTATGTACCCGAAATCATCTTCGGCCAGATCGAGCCGAGAATGAGAAGAGGGGAAAGACCGGGCCAGGGTCTCATCGAAACGATCAAATAGGAAATCTCATTTCGAGATTTTTAGCGGGGATGGTACTCTGATTGCCGGTCAATCGGGGTACCATCTTTAAAAGATTTTTAGGAGGCGAATGAACACATGAACAATACCACCAATATGCTCGGCTATTCTCCGGAGGATTTTGCGGTATATAAGAAAAATGCCTTGAAAGTGCTTTGGGGTTTTTCGATTCTGTATTGCTTCTTATATTGCGCCCGTTTGAATTTGGGTCTTTCCATATCGGCAATGATCGAACAGACATCCTGGACGGAAGCGGATCTTGGAATTTTGAGTGCGATATTTTTCTGGACCTACGGAATGGGTCATCTCTTTAACGGAAGACTGGGCGAGATTTTCGGCGTCAACCGGTTTATTGTCGCAGGCGTGATCCTGTCGGCTGCGGCCAACGTCCTCATCAGCTTCCAGGCATCTTTAATCGTCATCGCTGTCTTATGGGGGCTGAACGGATATTTTCAGTCCATGCTCTGGTCGCCGGGTATGGCTCTGCTTTCCCGCTGGTGGCCGGGAAATTCAAGAGGCTTTGCCACTGGACTCGCCAACGCGTTTTCCGGATTTGGTCAGGTTGCCGCCTGGTTTTCGGTGTACCTCGCATTCACCATCGCACCGGGAATGGGCTGGAGGGCTGCCTTCATATTCCCCGTCATCGCCATGGTCGTCATCGTGGTCTTCTACAAGTTCATCGTAAAGGGAAGACCTTCGGAGGTCGGGCTTGCGGATTATGAGGAAGAAGATCCGGAACGTGTGAAGCAGGAAGCAGAACTGAGCAGGGTTCTGGAGGAAAAGGGGAAACTCTATCCGTATGCCTATCTCTTCAAAATGTGGAGATTTGACGTGTGGCTGCTCATCATCGCCTGTTCGAGTATCGCAAGATACGGACTTCTGACCTGGATTCCGCTCTATTATGTGCAGGTCCTGGGGATGAGCGTAAAGGACGGGATCGTGGGAACGGTCTTGCTGCCGCTGGGCATGGGCTTCGGGACGCTGATCGTGCCCTGGGCGACGGATCGGTTCTGCCCGACCAACAGGCTTCCCGCCGTCATCATCTGTGCTCTGGGCGCAGGGGCTACCGTATTTATCTTCCAGCAGACGACCTCCCTGATCGGAGCCGGTGCGCTGCTGTTTGTTGCAGGCTTCTTTATCTACGCCATCAACGGCGTCGTCTGGGCATACTCCACGGACGTAGGCGGGAGAGTCTTTTCCGGAAC
>CAMJRV010000349.1 GCA_946408315.1 uncultured Bacillota bacterium
GCCTATGAGGGAAAAGGAGCGGGAAAGGTGTGAGTTCTCTCCCGGACATATGCACGTGATAGGGTGGCTGAGGTCCAAGGGAGGGCCTGTGTCCATGTCGGATCTGGCCAATTCTTCATTCATTTCAAAACCGAACCTGACCACGATGGTGGACCGCCTGTGCGCTGAAGGGCTGGTGGAACGGTCCGCCGACGAGAACGACAGGAGGATCGTCAATGTTGCGCTGACGCAGAAGGGGAATGACTTCATGGCCCGTCACAAGGCGGAGATGGTGGCGTTTATCGAAGAGAAACTGGGCCTGCTCGACGATCCCGATCTGGAGAGGCTGAAGCACGCGCTGGACGACCTGTCGGATATCGTGAGGATTATAGGAGAAAAAGACAAGAAATAAAAAGTTTGTGAATCCATATTGCTATTCAACTCCATGCAGCCTTGCCGGTGTGTCCCCGTAGAAACCCGGCAGGGCTGCGTTTGGCTTTGAATAGTAATATGTCATATATACTCGTTTGTTATTGTAAGCGGTACGATTCCGCTCATAGCGAGGATCAGCCTTCTCTCCACCTCAAACCAGTTGATCAAAGCCCACCAGTCTTCGATAAACTTTTGGCGGTTGGACTGATAATCGAGATAGTAAGCGTGTTCCCACACATCGCAGACTAAGATGGGGATGCCGCTCCACTGTGTAAGGTTCTGATGTTTTTCGGCCTGCAGTATCTCCAGCCTGTTCCATGTGGGCTGCCATGTCAGGATGCCCCAGCCGGAGCCCTGCACCTTGTTGGCCGCATTTTGAAATTGGGCTTTGAACGCGTCAAAGCTTCCGAAGTAGCAGCAGATCTGGTGCATCGTATTGGGTCCGGGCTGACCTCCCATCCCAAGCGGGGCCATGATCGTCCAGTAAATACTGTGCAGGATGTGGCCGGAACCGGTGAAAGCAAGCTCATCTTCCCAGTATTTGATGTACTGATAATCGTCATTGTTCCTCACGGTTACCATGCTGAGTTCAGCCGTGTTCAGATTATCCACATATGCCTTGTGAAGGATGTTGTGATGGATTCTGAGCGTTTCCTCTCCTATGACCGGCTCGAGAGCATTGTCGTCATAGGGAAGCGGAGGAAGATGATGCCGCCCGGGAGGGACCATGATACATTCCATATGTTTTGCCTCCTTTTTTAGCCTCGGTTGCCGAGGCTAATGATTTTATTGCATAGTATTCATCCCGATTTTGATTTGTGTTTATTATTTTCCATTCCGGGTAAAACTTTAAGACAAAGCATCTTGTTGTATATGAGAGGAGGAGTTCCATGCAAAAAATAATACCGAATTTGTGGTTTGACCACCAGGCGGAGCGGGCCGCGGAGTTCTATTGTTCCATATTTCCCGATTCGGAGATTCTCAAAAAGTCTTTCTACGGCGAGTCGGGAGCCGCTGTTTCCGGCATGCCGGAAGGGACGGTTCTAACGGTTGGATTTCGGGTCGGCGGGCTGGAATTTGTGGCGTTGAACGGCGGGCCTGTCTTTTCATTTACTCCCGCCATATCCTTTTTCGTAAATTGTACGACAGAACAGGAGCAGGATCAGTATTGGGAAAAGCTGTCGGAGGGCGGAACTGTGCTGATGGAGATGGGACCCTATCCCTTCAGCCGCCGCTTTGGCTGGGTCATGGATCAATTCGGCGTTTCCTGGCAATTGAGCCTTGAGCATGAGGAACAGAAGCTCGTCCCTTTCCTGATGTTTACGGGTGAGCAGCACGGAAACGCGGAAAAGGCGATGGAGCAGTATGTTTCGCTGTTTGAACGGTCCGGCGTCAAAAAGGTGGATCGATACACGGAAGGGGAAGGGCAGCCGGAAGGAACGGTCCAGCATGCGTCGTTCATCCTGGACGGTGTGGAATTCATGGCGATAGACAGCAGCTTTGAGCATGGCTTTACCTTTACGGAGGCCATATCCTTCCAGATTAACTGCGAAACTCAGGAGGAGATCGATCTTTTCTGGGAGAGGTTGTCCGAAGGCGGCGAGCAGGTGGAATGCGGCTGGCTGAAGGACCGATACGGGGTATCGTGGCAGGTCGTTCCAACGATATTGGACGAGCTGCTTGCGAATCCCGATCCGGTCAGAGGAGAACGGATGATGAAGGCGATGCTGCAGATGAAAAAGCTGGATATCGCACAGCTTGAGAAGGCGTATTACAACGCTTAAAACATCCTCAGATTATTATAAATCTCATTCAGAAGGACTCCGTTGGGGTCCTGACTCAGCTCCCAGATCATAGCGCCGGCCAGACCTCTTGAATTAATATAATCCGTCTTGAACCGGATGGATTCGGGATCGTCATAGCTGATAAAAATCGAGCCGTTGAAGAGCCAGGGAACCTTTGATTCGGGATGAAAATATCTGATAAAGCCGGGGAACGTGAGATAGCTTGAGGAAATCTGCCAGTAAGGAATGGAATTTGCTCCCTGAAAAGGCTGGTACAGCCCTTCGTTGAAATTGTTGACGGCGCCGTATATATAACCGTAGAAAGGGATTCCCATCACCAGCTTGTTCAGTGGAAATCCTGCCTGCTCCCAGGCCTGAACTGCGGAATCGACACTCCACTTATACTGCGGTGAAATATCGTTGTTCAGGTACAAGGGCGCGTTGAAATCCGTATAGACATCCCAGGTTCCGTGGATATCATAGGTCATGATCGAAGCGTAATCCAGATAGGGATAGAGCAGAGACAATTCCGTATTCTGAGGATAGAAGCTGCCTGAACTGCCTGCGATGGTCAGCAGGTAATGCCTCCCGTCGAAAGCTCCTTGTCTGTCCAGCGCTTCCCGCAGCTTTTGCAGCAGAAGCGTAAAATTGTGCTTATCCTCAGGACTGCGGTTATTTGTGGGCAGCCCGCCTGTGACCGGGAATTCCCAATCGATATCGACACCGTCAAAGCCGTACTGTTTTATGAAATCTACGCAGCTTTCCGCAAAGGCAGTGCGCGCCTCATCGGTGGCAGCCACATCGGAAAATAAGCCGGACCAGGTCCAGCCGCCTACGGAAATCAGGGTTTTCAGATCGGGGTTGATCTGCTTTAGGGCGTTGAGCTGGATGATATTATATGGGTCGAGATTGGGAAACCCCAGGGCGATCCTGAGATCGGGGCCGATGTTCGCGAAGGCATAGTTGATATGGGTAAGCCTGGACGCATCGATTTGCGACGGTATGAAGCCTGAGTAGGCAGTCCACGCGGCATAGTACCCAACGATTTTCTTTTCCATTTTCGCTGATATCCTCTCAAATTTGTTTATACATCATATGCGGAGAGGCAGCAAGCTATGAAAGGAAAGAAAGGCGCTATTTCAGGCCGTCGTTCAGGGCCTTCAGCAGCTCCGCGTCCTGGTCCCGGCTGAGCTCCCAGACCATGGCGCCGCCCAGGCCGCCGGCTTTGATATAATCGGTCTTGGCACGGATGGATTCAGTATCTTCGTATGTAATAAAGACAGTGCCGTTGAAGAGCCACGGGACCTTGGACTGAGGATGGAGATGTCTTTGAAAGCCTCTCTGTCCCAGATAATCCTTTTTGATCCGATCGTAGCCGATGGCATTCGCGCCGGAAAAGGTCTGATACAGGCCCTGATTCGAGCCGTTTACAGACGAGTAAAGATAACCGTAGAATGGGATGCCCAGGACCAGCTTGTCCATGGGGAAATCGGACTTTTCCCATGCTTTCACGGCGGAATCCACGCTGGATTTATATTGAGGCGAAGGATCGGAATTCTCATAAAGCGGCGCGTGAAGATCGGTATAACGGTCCCACGTTCCATGGAGATCATAGGTCATGATCGCGGCATAATCCAGATATTTATGGATCTCGGAGAGCTCCGTCTTGTCGGGATATGTGGCCCCTGCCCCTGCCGCGATGGTCAGCAGGTAATGCTTGCCGTCGGATTTTCCCTGAGCATCCAGCGTTTCCCTCAGCTTTTTCAGCAGAAGCGTAAAATTATGTTTGTCGGAAGGACGCCCGGCATTGCTGTCAAGCCC
>CAMJRV010000350.1 GCA_946408315.1 uncultured Bacillota bacterium
GTCCACAACCTCTTCATTCTCACGGAAGACGCCGCTCTGGGATAGAAAAGCGTCCACCAGGGTCGATTTTCCTGCATCGACGTGGGCAATTACGGCAATATTGATTATTTTCTGTTTTTCTTTCATTCATTTGCCTTTCTGTAAATTTATCTCTGGTATTCTATTTTACGGGCACCGCCGAGTAAAATATATTCATTCTACCTTACGGCAACGCCGCCTGCGGCTCCGCCGCATTTAAATCAACGAATTATTATACCAGAAAACAGAATCTATGCATAGTATATATGAAAAAAGACCACAAGGGGGATGCATTTGTTATGCCCAGCGTATATTTAAGCCCGTCCACACAGGAGTTTAACCAGCTTATGGGCGGCGGCACCGAAGAATATTACATGAATCTGATCGTGGACGCCATGATCCCCTACCTGAGAGCCAGCGGCATCGAATTCGCACGGAATAACCCGGGCGATTCCGTCTCAAGGTCCATCGAACGATCAAACGAAAGACCTTACGGCCTTCATCTGGCCCTCCACTCCACGGCGACTCCGGAGGACTCTGAAGAACCCTTAAGAGGAATAGACGTATATCATTTCGCAGTCAGCCCGGTAGGGGGAGAGATCGCCGCACACCTTGTCGCCGATAATCTGAGAGAAATATATCCGGATCCGGAATTGGTCAGAATTATCCCAAACTACAATATGGAGGAGCTGTATCAGACGGAGGCGCCCGCGGTCCTTGTCGATCTCGGTTATTCCGACAATCCGGAAGACGCCATGTGGATCAAAGACAATATTAAAAAAATCGGAAGAAACCTCGCTTTATCGGTAGCGCAGTTTCTGCAGGTTCCGTTTATAGAGCCGGAGCCTAGCTATCGAACACCCATATATCTATAAGGAGGTAATCCCATGCCTACCGTATATCTCAGTCCTTCCGTCCAGGACCATAACCCTTATATCATCGGCGGCAATGAAGAGCACTATATGAATCTTATCGCGGACGCTATGATACCCCACTTAAATGCCAGCGGAATCGGCTTTACCAGAAATAACCCCGGCGCCACGCTGTCTCAGGTAATTTCACGGTCAAACGCAGGCGGCTACGACCTTCATATGGCGATCCACTCCAACGCTTCCCCGGAAAATTTGAGGGGGATTCTGCAGGGCCCCGACGTATACTACTTTACCACCAGTTCAAAGGGACGTCAGGCGGCCGAAACCATCGCCTCCAACCTGAAGAGCATTTACAAAAATCCCAACCTCGTCACCGTGATCCCCACCACGACGCTGACAGAACTGAGAAAGACCAAGGTCCCCTCCGTCCTGGTAGAAATCGCTTACCACGATAACTATGATGACGCCACCTGGCTCAGGGACCACATTCCGGAAATCGGAAAGACCCTCGCCATGTCTGTCGCCCAGTATCTGGAGGTTCCCTTCGTCAGCCTGGATTAGCGTCCAGCCAATGGCGGCTGAAATCGAGCGTTGGAGGGGTTTTGTACCACTCTTCGCCGAGAGGAGCAGCATGTTCAGCTACTGTCAAACACCGATTACGGAATACGTTTGTTTGACAGCCTGAACATGGCGAGAGGAGGCGGAAAGAGCGGCAAAATACTGACCGCGAGATGAAGCCGTCATTGGCAGGACTTTTATTTTCGGTAAATAATAGCTCCATGTTCAGGCTTCGGCGGTGGTGCGGCTGTGGTATTTTCCGGCCGAATGTGGTATACTGACAGCGTAGTCTCGGTTGGCAGCCGGGGCTAACGTCAATCCCAGGAGAAACGACATGGAAAAAATCATGAATTTACTGAAAGCAGCGCTGGACAGCGAAACGCTGGTCAAGCTGAGCTTCGGGGATGTCCGGAAAAAGTCCAACCCCTATAAAAAAGCTGTGCTGCGCCCCCTGCTGATTCAGGGCGAGCTGTGCTATCAGATGGAATATCATTTTCAGAATAAAGTGACTCATAGAAATCTCGATAAGGACCAGTGTCTGGAGCTTTGTGCGGAACTGATCGAGGACGTCTTTAAGCAGATGAACCTCTTTACCGCGGATGCGGACTATCAGATCCTCGCCGCCGACCCGGACAGGCCCCGGATCGTCAAAAAACCGGCAACAAAGGCGATGCCCGCCCTGGACCACAATAAAGAAAAGAAATATCTCATTCCTGACCATACGCCCTGTGATTTCCTGATCCGCCTCGGCGTCATGGATCAAAGCGGGACTGTAATTCAGCGGCACTATGCGAAATTCAGGCAGATCAACCGATTCCTGGAGATCGTAGCCGATGTGATGGATTTTATGCCCCAAAAGAAAGAACCCCTCCGCATTGTGGATTTCGGCTGCGGCAAAGCCTATCTCACCTTTGCCCTCTACCATTACCTGAAGGCGGAATCGAAAAGAGAGGTCGAAATCATCGGGCTGGACCTGAAAGAGGACGTCATCAATTTCTGCAACAAGGTAGCAGCGGACCTGAAATACGACGGGCTGAAATTCCTCAAAGGCGACATTGCCGAATACGCGGAGCAGGGAAAGGCCGATATGGTGGTCACGCTCCATGCCTGCGATACTGCGACGGACTACGCATTGATCAAAGCGGTAGGCTGGGACGCCTCCGTGATCCTGTCCGTCCCCTGCTGTCAGCATGAGTTGTTCAGCCAGATCAGAAACGAGCTTCATCACCCCATCTTAAAGCACGGAATCCTGAATGAGCGGTTCTGCGCCATCCTCACAGACGGCCTACGCGGCCTCAAGCTGGAAGAACAGGGCTATGAAGTCGCTATGATAGAATTTACAAGCCTGGAGCACACCTCAAAAAATATCATGATCCGGGCAGTCAAGACGGGAAAGAAGAAAGCCTCGGCAGGCGAGGAATATTCGAGGCTGAAGGAATACTGGCACGTGAATCCGACCATAGACCGGCTGCCTTCTCCCGGCAGCACAGTCTGATCAAAATTGAAAAATGAGACTAAATTAATTGCTCCAGAGCTTTCTTTGTTGCAGCCGAAAGATTCATAGCGGCTGCAATTTCTTTTCCCCCTTGTTCAACATGCTGAAGATAGTCCGATATTTTCGAATCCAATGCTTCCGGGGAGGTGTGAAACGCTTTCCCGTTTGTGGCATAGATTTCTCCGATCAATTCCATATTCATTTTTTGAGCTACTTTATTGATCCAGAGAGAGGTCACTTCAAATTCCCCTCTGTCTGAAAATCCGCAGCTGGAAACCATCATCAGCTTGGGCGCAGCCTGCGCAGTCGGCGCCGCTGGCGGTGTGGCTTCTTGGGGTCCGGCTTCCGGTACGTTCTCTCTTGTACCGGCTGCCGCATGTCCCTCTCCTTTTGTACCGGCTGCCGTATGCGGACTGCCGATCATCGTCATGCGGTCCATAAAGGTTTTCAGCATCCCGGAAATATTGCCGAAATAGACGGGCGAAGCAAACAGAATGACATCCGCACTTCCCATCATTGCCAGAACCTCCGGCATATCGTCGGAAATTACGCATTGTCCGGGACCTCTTGTCCAGCATATGTGACATCCCCTGCAATGATTGATTTCCTTTTCCGCCAGAAATATATTTCTCGTCTCCGCCCCGGCTTCCTGCGCCCCCTTGAAAAGATGTTCCACAATCACATTCGTGTTGCCGTCCTTTCCTTTCGGACTTCCGTTAATTGCTACAATTCTCATTTCCCAAGCTCCTTTCGATTGCTCCGCTGTCAAGCTGCGAAGCTAACGTATTATTTTAATACCGATTTACTAAATTACTAATTTACTAGTTCATTATAGCAGACCTGCAGGAAAACGTCAAATCAAAGATCAACCACAGTTCAATCAAAGATAAAAAAGGCCCCGCAGGAATATACCCACGGGAACCGTTTGACCAAAATCTTCGCTATACCAGAAATGTTCTCTTTGCCAGGAAGCATCTTCGCCGGGAACCTCCTTACCAGGAGCCCCCGCCTCCGCCGCCCATTCCTCCGCCGGAAAAGCCGCCTCCTCCCGAGAAGCCGCCTC
>CAMJRV010000351.1 GCA_946408315.1 uncultured Bacillota bacterium
GGCATGGGCGCCTCCCATCAAGGGGATCGAAAAGGCATTGCCGGCCCTCACCGTCTATTCCGAACCGGAGCGGTTCGGAGAGCGGATCGTGATCGTGGGAGGCGGGCTTATCGGCTGTGAAACGGGATATTATCTCGCGGAAACAGGAAAGAAGATACATATCCTTGAAATGAAAGAAGACGTGGCCATCGATGCCAACGACAGCCACAGAAGAGCTCTCATTCCCCGCATGAAGAAGCTGCTTGACTGGTCCTGCGGAGTTCGCATCGCAGAGATCACCGATAACGGTGTGGCATATCTGGACAAAGACGGCAGGGAGTGCTTCCTTGAAGCGAATCATGTGATTTACGCCACGGGAATGAAGCCTCTGGATCAAGAGGTGGAAGCCCTGCGTCAGTGCGGCTGCCCCAGATTCCTTATCGTGGGGGACTGTGTCAGCCCGCGGCAGATCAAGCAGGCGGTATATGAGGGCTTCTGCGCCGCAATGGATATCTTATAGTAATCAACATGGAGGTCGAATATGGATTATCGCGAACGGATCGAAGCGAAGGTAGGCATATTATTTCAGATTGCGGATCAATACCTGTCGGGTCAGATCCCGCTGGAGCAGGCGAAAGAGCTGATCGGTTTTGAAATGGTCCGTATTCGGCCTGCACAATACGAGGGGATGAAAAAGGAACTGGGAAGACGGTTGCAGGAGGAAGGAAAACACCTGCAAGAGGGTGAACTTCGGAGACAGGAGGGCGAAACCCGGCTGCGGGAGGGCGAAAATCCCTCAAACTCGCCAAACCCGGAAAAGCTGTTCGAGCTGTTCCAGGACTATCTCTCCCCTCCGTTTCACAAGCTCCGGGAGGGTCATCCGCTGCGGATTTATTCTGAGGAGGGCGGCAGCGCCAGAGGCTATCTGGTGAGGATCGATGAGATGGAAGAGGAGGAGGTCTCCCTTGCGGACTGGGAGGCGCTCTATGGAGCGTTAAAGGGCTTCCAGGTTCATATCAAGAGGCAGCAAAGGAATTTTTACCCCCTTCTCACCTCCAAGGAAATACGCCGCAAGGCGGAAAGGGCCGCAGTGCTGGGGAACGCGGTTCTTGAAGAGCTTGAGCAGAACAGGGAAAGATTGCGGAATGGAAATATCATTGATTTTCTGTATCATCAGCGGACGCTGAGCCAGATTTTCATGAGCTATCTCGACCTGGAGGAGCGGGCCCTTTATCCCGAAGCGCTCCTGCGTTTCTCGGAGCAGGATTTCGCAGAGCTCCGGAAGTCCGACGATGAGGACGGCTATGCCTTGATCCGGCCCCCAGGCGCCTTTGTTGCGTCGGAAAGGTCGAATGTCGATCCGGCCTTCATTTTACGGTCCGTGCTGGCGGCGAAGGAACTGAAAACGATCTTTTACGACCTGTCGGGAAAGGCGGTCTTCGTCGAAGGCGGCCATCTTGCAGCACAGGAAAGACAGCTTCCCGAAGCAGTCCGGCATGATTTATTGCATGGCGCTGGCCGGCAGAAAAAGCATGATATAAATGAAGGAAAGGAAACCTGCCTGATCACGTACAGCACAGTAGAGGATGACCGGGGAAAGCTTCAAGGATTTCTGCTGATAAAGGAAAAGCGCGGCGGACTGAATGAAGGCGGTGGGTTGAATGAAGGCGGCAACGTCGGAACAGAAGCTCATCGCATGGAGAAAGATGCTTGCGGTGTCGATTCCGATCAGAACCTCTTCGAGCTGTTTGAACGATATCCCAGGTTCCGGGAGGACTTCTATCTCCTGAACGAGGAGCTGAAAGGGCTGAGGGGTCAGATCGGGATGGATATTCTGAAGGAGAGCACCGTGGGAATGCTTGCAAAGAGCCTTCGGATTGCGCCCGACGAGCTGGTGGAACGGATCAACACGTTATTGGAAAGCTATTGAACATGATATTGAAAAACTATTGAATGAGCGGCTGAGTTATCTCAGCCGCTCAATAAGCTGCAAAGCAAAATGGAATGCAATTTTTCGTTCATACTCGCGCTTCTGGAGGTCAATGCGATGGGAACGTTGGCTCCCACGAGACAGCCTGCAAGAATATTCTCTTCCTCTGAATTCCAGATCTTGCTCATCACATTGCCGGTGACCAGGTTCGGCACGAGGAGCATATCCACCTCTCCGGCGTAAGGAGAGTCATAGTCTTTGATAACGGCAGCGTCCTTTCTCGTGGCAAGGTCAAAGGAGATGGGACCGACCACTGCCGCGCTGCCGAATTCGCCTTTGTCGGCCATGGCCTGAAGCGATTCTGCATCCACGGTCTCCGGCATTTTTTGATTCACCGTCTCAGCGGCGCAGAGCGCGCCGACGACAGGCTTTTCATAGTTGAGCCTTCTCAGCATTTCCGTACAGATTTTTACGATCATGGCCTTTTCCTGCAGGGAAGGATAGGGGATGACTGCGCTGTCGCTCATTGCCAGCAGTTTATGATATCCTTTGAGTTGCATGAGTCCGAAATGGGTGATGAACCCCTTGTCATTCAGGCCACTTTCCTTATTCAGAATCGGCTTTAAGAGATCCTTCGTTTCCATCTTCCCCTTCAGGATGAAGTCGCCCCGGCCTTCATGAACCAGCCGGACGGCAACGGAAGACGGATTGACAGCCGCGTCGCAGTGGACGATTTCACAGGCTGCGTTTCCGAAGCCCAGCCGTTCCACCAATCTCGCCACCTCTCTCTCGTCGCCCACGAGAACCGGGGTCACATAGCCCTTTTCCTGGGCCAGAAAAGCAGCCTCCAAAGCGTGCTCGTCAACAGCGCCTGCGACGATGATCCGTTTCCTTGTCGTATTGCCGTCAAGCAGGGCGTTCTTTAACGTTTCAAAATTTTGATACATGGGATATCCCCCGTTCTGTTTTGTTTTTTCAAACCGAGCTGTAATTTCAATTGATCCGGCCAGTGTTGACTAAGCCAGAAAGTTGGGGTTGCTGATGATTTCCTCGATGGAGCTGTAACCCTTAGGGTACACGGTATAGGGATGAACCTCTTCTTCCCCCTTCAATACCCGCAGACCGCCGGCGGCAAGAGCTTCCATTTCCTTTTCTCCCGGAATTATGGTCACAGGGGCGATAAACTCGACCAGCTCCCTGATCCAGTCCGTAATTCTTTTGGAGTAGGCGATTCCGCCTGTCAGGATGATCTGATCCACCTTACCGCCGCGGATCACGGAAAGCTCTCCGATTCCCTTCGCTACGCCGTAAGCCATGGCGTGAAGGACCAGCGCTGCCTTTTCATCTCCTGCTTCGATAAGCTTCTCCACATCCCGGACATCCTGAGTGTCAAAATAGGCAACGAGACCGGTCTGACCGCACAGATACATCCGCATTTCCTGAAGGGTCATCTCACTGTGATAGCACAGGTCGGCCATGTACCTCGTGGGAATACGGCCGGCCCTCTGGGGAGACATGGGACCTTCGTCGTCGTAGATCCAGTCTGCGATGCGTCCCCGTTCATGGAAGCCGAGGGTGATGCCTCCCCCCAACTGAACGATGATTAAGTTCAGGTCCTTATAGTTTCTGCCTACGGATTCGGCGTAGGTGATCCCCGCCATCTTCGTATTCAAAAGGTGGGCGATGGGCTTGTTATAGATTTCAGGAATTCCCGTGATCTTTGCGATGGGGTCCGCCGAGTCCACACAGGTGGGATCGTAGATGATCACCGGAATGTCAAGCCCTTTTGCCAGTTCGTTTGCGATGAGGCAGGAAAGGGTAGAGGCGTGCTGTGCCTCCGGTGCGTAGGTCACGGAGGCGATCATGAGATCGTTCACCTCATAAGCCCCGTCATAAGGAACCGCGGGGATCGTCCCCGCCCTGGCCACAATGATGTCAAAATCCCGTGGTTCAAGGCGGTTCTCCTTTAAAAACTGCTTCACCTGTCCTGTGCGCAGTTCGAGCTGCTGCAGCGTCTTGGGAAGCTGCTTCAATTGCTCCGCCGTCACATCCAAAGATACCTTGCTGACCATGACGTCGTCTTCGAAATAGGCCACC
>CAMJRV010000352.1 GCA_946408315.1 uncultured Bacillota bacterium
TCGGGTCCTCTTTTTCATGGCCGAAAGGAGGGCTGATATGATACTGAAATCGAAATTGAGCAAAACCGCATATCCCATCGCAGATCCGGACAAGTGGGTAACAGGTGATAAGGCCGACATTGACCCGGTCGTGCTCGGTCGGATTGCCTATCTGGGCAAGGTCCACGGTACCGTGATCGTGATCACCCAGGGCGGCGGATTTCGCTCCTTCGAGGAGCAGACACGGATGTATAACCTTTACAAGGCCGGGAAGCTTCAGGCGACCGCGGCGAAGCCGGGAACGAGCCGACACGAGTCAGGGCTGGCCCTGGATTCGTCTACGCCTATCTACCGAAATATGACATCGAAAGAGCTTATGAAATACGGTCTGCATAAGCCAATCAAAAACGAGCCCTGGCACGGGGAGCCGGTGGAGACCGCGGGGAAGTCTCTGACCGCCATCAAGAACCAGTTGGCGCCGGAAGATTTGACATCGCAGATGAAGAAAAAATTTGGGCTGTCTGGCGTGACGACCGATTACATAGCGGCTTATAAATATGCCGAGGATCTGGCTGCGGGGTTGTTGGCCGGCAGGAAAGATTTTGCCGCAGAGACGATGAAGTACCTGTACAGCTATAAATATTGGGAGAGCCTACGCGAAAAGCTGGGGCTATAGGAGGGCAAGCATGGATTGGACATCAATTATCGTGGCGCTTATCGCTATGATCGGGACCGGTGCCGGCAGCTTCTACGGGATCAAAAAATCGAATTGCCTGATAGCATATCGCATGGATCAGCTCGAAGCGAAAGTTGACAAGCATAATAATGTGGTCGAACGGATGTATAAGGCCGAGCAAAAGCTTTGCGTACAGGAAGAGCAAATCAAAGTCGCGAATCACCGCATTGCAGATTTGGAGGACAAGCCATGAGATTTAGCAAAAAAATTGTTGTATTGATTGTTACCCTCAACATCGTTTTTACCGCTGCTATTTTGGCCGTCTTCTGGCACACAGGTAATGAACCGGGCGTATTGGTTGGGGCTTGGTTTACATTTACCACGGGTGAGCTGTGGGCGTTGTCAAAGGTCACGCGAGAAAAAAATAAATTAAAAAAAGAAAGCGAGGAATTGAAATGAAAAAAATCTTATCCATCATCATCACCTTGGTACTGATTATGGCCATGTGCGTTCCTGTCTTTGCGGACAGCGGCGGCACGAACCCAATCGCGGAAGTCACTGATATTATTGGAGGACTGACTGCATTATCGGGAATCATCCTGGGTGCGCTCGGTGCGCTGGTATTTGCTGTGCAGGTCGTGGTGCAACTCACTAAGGAGGCCCCACGAATACGGCAAATCCCGACAAAACTGTATGTGATAATTGTTTCCATGATCATTTGCGAACTTGCCTTATTTATAATTGCATCACTGGCAAGCATCGTAGTTTTATGGTATTACATAGTGCTCGCGGCGTTTATGGCTTTTGTTGTTGCCTATATTGCTATTTACGGATGGGACACCCTGAAAGAATTGTATTTGAGATATTCAAAATTGAAAGAATAGACAATGCCCCCAGGAGCGATCCCGGGGGCTATTTTTATTTGGGGGTTTAATCTTCTTTCTGCGACCAAGTATCTTTCAGCCCCCACTCTCTATAGTGCATGACAGGACTTTTGGATCTTTTTCCTTGTATTGATCGCTTGATCTGAAGCAGGCCGGTTTTTACTTGATGTGGCGTACGTCCAAAGATTTCGGCGGCGTTATTTTTGCACCAAAGGCTTAGATTTCGGATATAGTGTAAATTACCGTCCGGATCAATCAAAATCCAATCTTGCGCATTTACGTTTGTTTCAAAACTTCCGGATTTGGGAGAGAGTAGCGCAGCTGGCGTGCCTTTTTTTAGGTTCTCTGTTTCCCCTTCGGAAGCTTTCCTTTTGCGGGATTCTTCGCTCCAGATGTTACGCTTGCCTTTATGGGACTGCTGCTTTCGGATGATAGAGCACGCCTTAGAGCAAGTTATTATTTTATCGGATGGGCTGCATTTAATTTCAGCTCCACAGATAATGCAATTGCGGATCATTTCCGAAGTTCCTCCAAGTATTCCCGGATTTTCGTCATTTCGTCGTCCGTAGCATAGATACGCTGTAGCTTTCTTCCTGTGGAAGGCCTACCGGCGCCCTTCCTTTTACCACCCCAAACGAGATTATTCTGACAATCTGTGTCATCGTTGACGGGAGAACAAGCCCCGATATTTTGATTGCAACATGGTTTCATTTTATACCCCCATTCTTTATCATGCGATAATTTCAACAACGATCGGATCTGATATTATGATTTCGCCATCATCTTCGCCATAAGAGTAATAATTCCCGGCTATGATTGCCTGATACTCTCCGTCATAATATCCACGATATGTATGCTCGCTACTGTGCATATCTACCGCGCTGTTCTTAATATTTGTTGCGCAGATACCATCGAGAGATTCTTCTGTTTCTTCTCCGTCGTCCCATACCTTAGATTCGTGGGTCATTTCTCCAAGCTCGAAAGGTACATTCTGAGTTCTAATTGCGATTACCTCGTAGTCGTCCATGTATTTCTCTGCGATTGCTCTTATTTCGTCTACCGTTAATCTTTTCATTTTGTTCCCCTCCGATCTCCTTATCTTGATTACAGTATAACTTAAATCAAGTTGATTGTCAAGCACCGAAATCAAGTTTTTTAAAATATTTCTGCCGACCAATTAAAAAATAAGTTCTGAGAATGGCTTGAATTTAGATATGAAATATGATAATTTGAAGATGGCCTCTTTTCGTAGATGCGCCAAAAACCCGAAAATTCCTTGAAGCACCTTGGATTGTTCCAAGGTGCTTCACACTATAAGAAAATATATAAAAGAACGAACAACATATTAACCATAAACGTTGATGGGGTTATACCTATGGGCCGCCTATGGCCGTCGCCCCGATCGACGGGGTTCGCCGTGTCCTGGATTATGCGGTTACTCAGATTCCGCGGTCAAAAATTCTGATGGGCATACCGAATTACGGCTATGATTGGACGCTGCCATACGTCAGGGGAGAATCGGTGGCGGAGAACATTTCCAATCCGGAAGCTTTGGAGAGAGCGGCTCGGGTTGGCGCTGTCATTCAGTATGACGAGACGGCGCAATCTCCATATTATGAATATACAGATGCCCAGGGGCGGCAGCATATCGTTTGGTTTGAGGATGCCAGAAGTATGAGAGCCAAGCTGGAGCTCGTCAATGAATATGATCTTGCCGGTATCGGCTTCTGGACGATTATGGATCCGTGGCCTTCGGGGCAGGAGGTTTTGCGTTCTCTTTTCACCGTTGCAAAAGTGGAGTAAAGAGAGCCTGTGATTCTCATCACAGGCTCCCATTTTTTTATTTCTCGTCTGTCGTTTCCTCGGGCTCCTCCGGCTTAACCTTTACGGCGCCGACGGTAATTGCGCCTACTGCGACCACCTTTGCCAAGGTTTTTGCTCCCCGGAGGACCTTTCTGCGGTCCTTTTCCTTGACGCCATCCAGAATTTCTCCGCTGTTATCGACGATAGTCTGGACATTATTTACAAAGTTGCCGACGATCTGATTTCCGGCTGACTTCAGTTCTTTTTTTCCTTCTTTCACCTTGCGCCGGCTTTTATTTATTTTCCCCGAGACCACATTCGTTGCGCCGCTGGCGATATCTCCCGCGATTCCGCCGGTCAAAATCGTCGAGTCAACGACGCTTTCTCCCAGCTCGTCGATAAATTTTTGATTGGTCATCTTGCCGACCAGAGAAATCGTCCCGCCGATGGTGCCGCCGACGACCGCCCCTGTTATAATCCCTGCTTTTTTGATATTATTCACCGATTTCATCTCCCCTTTAAGAAACACGTTGAAAAAAGTTGCCACCCTTAGTATACTATAGAACAAGACGTTTTTATACTAAAATTCAACGAATGAGAGATCACACAAAGATGAAATCAGCTATCAGGGCCGCCTTTCCTGTAACGATCCCCGTTT
>CAMJRV010000353.1 GCA_946408315.1 uncultured Bacillota bacterium
TAATAATACCGAAAATGCGGGAAATTTAAACGCCCGCCCGGTTCGAGAGGCTGCCGGCAGGCAGCTGCAGCGAGAGGGGAGCCCAAGACCCGGCAGCATGATCGAGAGGTATCTGATCAGGCTGATGCTTCTGAAGAGCAGCTATGTTCCGAAAGTGAAGCCTTACGAATGGGTATTCCGAAGTCCCGCCGCCTATAAGATCTACGAATTGATTCTTTCCGTCTACCGAGACGACGAAGAAATCGATATGAAGAAGGTGGAAGACGGGCTGGAAGCGGAGGACAACCAGTTTCTCCAGGATATTATCGATAACATACAGCTTGCGGACAAGGAAGAGCAGGTCTTCCAGGACTGCATAGCAAGAATTGAAGCGGCGGGATTAGCAAAGCGAGAGCAGGAGATCATTCAGATCATTTCCATCCTGGATGACGAGAGAGATCGGGACAAAATCGAAGCCCTTACAATAGAACTTATAGAGATACAGAGAGCGAAAAACAAGGATAAAAGGTAGGTGGTCTGCGTGAGCTACGAAGAAGGACATGATGAAAAAAAGTTTGAATATGTAAACGAATTGCTGGAAAAGGCCAAGAGCAAGGGTTCCATCTCTTACCGGGAAATATCGGATTACCTGGAAAATGTGGACATGGATAAGGATCAGATGGATGATCTTTACGACACGTTGATTTCCATGGGAATCGAAATCGTCTCGGAGGTAGATCCCGATGACTTTGAAATCATCGCCTTGGAGCACGATGAAGATGTAGATGTTTCTTTAGACGATATCAATCTTGAAAACGGGGAAATCGACCTGGAGTCGACGCTTCCGAAGGGAATTGCAGTCGATGATCCGGTGCGGATGTACCTGAAGGAAATCGGAAAGGTCCCCCTGCTGTCGGCGGAAGAGGAAATCGAGCTGGCGAAGCAGATGGAGCTGGGAGACGAGGATGCGAAAAAGAGGCTTTGCGAGGCGAACCTGAGACTGGTAGTCAGCATTGCCAAACGGTATGTCGGAAGAGGCATGCTGTTCCTGGACCTGATCCAGGAAGGAAATTTAGGTTTGATAAAAGCGGTAGACAAATTTGACTGGAGAAAAGGATATAAATTCAGTACATATGCTACCTGGTGGATCAGACAGGCCATCACCCGGTCCATAGCGGATCAGGCGAGAACCATCCGAATCCCGGTGCATATGGTTGAAACCATCAATAAGCTGATCCGTATTTCCCGGCAGTTGCTGCAGGAATACGGCAGGGAACCCACCCCGGAGGAAATTGCAGCCGAAATGGATATTTCCGAGGAAAAGGTTCGGGAAATATTGAAGATTGCCCAGGAGCCCGTTTCGCTGGAAACCCCGATCGGCGAAGAAGAGGACAGCCATCTCGGCGATTTTATCCCGGACGACGACGTTCCGGCTCCTGCGGAAGCGGCCGCTTTCTCCATGCTGAAGGAACAGCTTGTGGAGGTTCTCGATACGCTGACCGACAGGGAGCAGAAGGTCCTGAAGCTGAGATTCGGACTGGATGACGGCAGGGCCAGGACTCTGGAAGAGGTGGGCAGAAGATTTGACGTAACCCGTGAAAGAATCCGTCAGATCGAAGCCAAAGCCCTCAGAAAGCTGCGCCACCCAAGCAGAAGCAAAAAATTAAAGGACTATCTGGAATAGAAAAGGCTAGTGATTAAGCCGGTTATAAGCAGGATCATAACAGAAAAGCACACATTAAGGAGTTTTGCAAAATTCCCTATGTGTGCTTTTATAATAGTTACGGGGCGTATTCGGCGCTGCCAAAGGCTGCGGCTTCTATTAATGCCTTTGTATAGCCGTTTTTTGCCGATTCGAAAATTTGCCGGGCTGTGCCGTGTTCAACCACGCGCCCCTCATTCATAACATATACCCTTCCTGCTATCATCCGTAAAACTGATAAATCGTGGGTGATAAAAAGCACAGCAAGGCGGCGCTCGCGGCGGAGATTTTCGAGCATATTCAGGATTTGGTTTTGAACGACTACATCCAATGCCGACACCGATTCATCGCATATCAGTAAATCGGGGCGGGGGGCTAAGGCCCGGGCAATTGCTACCCTTTGCCGCTGTCCGCCTGATAATTTGGAAGGCTTTCGGTCTAAGAGTTCGACCGGTACTTCGGCCAGAGATATCAATTCTTCAAGCTCGCCGAGGGGCCGGTTTGAGGCTTTCAGCGCAGATTCCAAAATATATCGTATTGTATGGGCAGGGTTAAGTGATGAGTAGGGATCTTGAAAGACGATTTGGGCGCGGTTTTTCCCGAAATATTTAACCGAGCCGGAATCAGCCTTGGTTAAGCCCACAAGGCACCGCGCCAGTGTTGTTTTGCCCGAGCCTGACTGCCCGACTATGCCGACGCATTCGCCCGCGCACACGTCAATACTGACATCAGTAAGTGCGTTGACGCTGCCGAACCGCTTGCTTAGGTTCAATTCCCTAATCAGAGTATCGCCGCCTGAATAAGAATCAGAAAAGGATTTTATCTGCAAAAATCGGTCGGCCTTGATTAGTGTTCTCGCCGCTTCCGAACGGGGCTGTTCGGTTATTTCTTTTACCGTGCCTTCTTCTGCAATTTTGCCGTTTTCCATAACCAGCACACGGTCGCATCTTGTTTTTGCAAGGCGGATATTGTGGGTGATTATGATCAGCGGCATTATGCGAACGCTGCGGATAGAATCGATCAGGTCGAGAATTTCCTTTTGGGTTATTACATCGAGCGCTGTGGTTGCTTCATCAGCGATCAGCAGGCGGGGCTGGGTTGCAAGGGATGCGGCTATTACGATTCTCTGCCGCTGACCGCCCGATAATTCAAAAGGGTATCTGTCGGCGGCATCTTTTGGCAAGCCGACTTCTTTTAGAGCGGACCCAATATCGAAGGCGGCTTTTTTATCGTTGGGGACGCCGTCCAGGATTTGCTTACCGCACTTTTTCAGAGGGTCAAGAGCGGTAAAAGGGTCCTGCATCACCATACCTATGGCGCTGCCCCTTATTTTTCCCCACTGCTTTTCACGGGCGTTAAGATTAAATTTTTGTCCGTTTATTCTGTAATCTCCCGTTGGTGTTGCCTGATTTGGAAGCAGCCCGATCAGGGAGCGCATCATCATTGTTTTGCCGGAGCCTGATTGCCCGACAATGCCGACACTTTCGTTGCCTTCCAGCTTAAAATCTATGCCTTTTAATATTTCGCTTCCGCCGATTTGCACACGCAAACCACTGACGCTTATTTTAAATGTCATCGAAACCGCTCCTTTCAAGAAGATAGCTGCCGATAAGATTAATGGATACGGCAGTTAAAATGATTACGATACCCGCAGAGAGGGACATGGCGGGGTTTTGCGACAGCAGTTCGCGCCCGTCGGAGAGCTGCCGACCCCAATCGGCTTCCTTTGGACCTACTCCCAGCCCCAAAAATGACAGGGAAGACATACTCATTAAGCCGTACGCGATGTTTAAAAAGAAATTAACCAGCACCACCATTGCAATATTGGGAAAAATGTGCTTTGCTAGAATGTTAACGGCACTTAGATTAAGCATTTTTGTCGATTCGATATAGGGCTTGGATTTTTGTTGTATTACCGCTGAGCGCACCAAACGAATATCGAAAGGAGAATACAAAATAATCATAACCACAACGCTTACCCAGTAGCCTCCGCCGATAATGGCAGCCGCAACAATAGCCAGCAGCATTGACGGCATAGAAAGGGTTAAATCTGCGTAGGCTGATACGATCTTATCCCAAAAGCCGCCGAACCAACCCGCTGTGCTTCCCAGAGAGAATCCGATGATAAGCGAGCCTGTGGCAATGCACACCGGCCCTATCATTGCACTGTCGGCGCCGGCAATGAGCAGCTTCAGCACATCACGCCCCAAAGCATCGGTGCCGAGGAGATGACCCTCTGAACCGGCGGGCAGCTTGGCGTTCTGAATATCCAGGCTTAAAGCATCGGGTGCGAAAAGTGAGGGGTGAATAA
>CAMJRV010000354.1 GCA_946408315.1 uncultured Bacillota bacterium
GGTACGTCTCGTGGGCGGATACGTTCAAAACCTTCGGAATTCTGATTGCTGCCACGATACTCTCCATCGGTCTTCAGGCTGCGGACATCGGCGATCAGAACGTCATCATGGTCTATATTCTGTCCGTTCTGTTGATTTCACGGATAACCACGGGCCATCTGTACGGCATGGCCGCTTCCGTATTGAGCGTGCTGGCATTCAATTTTTTCTTTACCCTGCCGTACCATACCTTTAACGCCATACAGCCCGGCTACCCGGTCACCTTTGTAATCATGTTCCTGGCGGCGTTTTTCACAAGCACGCTTACGGTGAGGATCAAGACTCAGGTGCGTCTCTCCGTAGAAAGGGAGCACCGGACAAAGATCCTGTATGAAATCAATAAAAAGCTTTTGGTCACCAGGGGGCTGGAAAATATCATCACTCTGACCAACGAGTATATCACACAGATCTTTGACCGTACTGCCGTATTTTACACCCATGATCCGGAAGATACCGCGTCGGGATATATTATGGAAGTAACGTCGGATCACAGCGCTCCTATGCTCCGCTCGGAAGACGAAAGAGCGGTCGCCCACTGGGTGTTTCTGAACGGAAAAAGAGCCGGTTCCGGCACCGATACGCTGATGGGGGCGGGAGCTCACTATATTCCGATCATATCTCAGACCAAGGTTCTCGGCGTGATCGGCGTCTCCTGTTCCAACGGAAAACTCGATCAGAACAGCCGGTTGTTCCTTCGGATGCTGGCGTCACAGGTCGCAATGGCTCTGGAGCGGCAGTATTTATCCGACGAACAGCGGAAGATCGTCATCGAATCGGAAAAAGAAAAAATGCGAAGCAACCTGCTTCGCGCGATTTCCCACGATCTGCGCACACCGCTTACAGGAATCCTTGGGGCAAGCTCCGCCATACTGGAAAACGGCGACAATCTGGATAAGCGCACACATGACCAACTGATCTCCAATATCAAGGAAGACTCTCAGTGGCTGATTCGCATGGTGGAAAACCTTCTCTCGGTAACGCGGATCAACGAAGGCACGATGCATGTCAGCAAGTCGCCGGAGGCGGCGGAAGAAATTGCCGCGGAAGCGGTCGCTCATATCCGAAAACGGTTTCCGGAACGCAAAATATCCGTCAAGGTGCCTGACGAACTGCTCATGGTTCCCATGGACGGAACGTTGATCGAGCAGGTGCTGATCAATCTCGTGGAGAATGCCTTCAAGCATTCCCCGGTGGATTCCGTCGTTCATGTCGACGTGCGGGCGGAAAAACAGCATGCCGTATTCAAGGTCAGCGATCAGGGAGAAGGAATCGCGGAGGAAGACTTTCCTTATCTGTTTGAAAGCTACGTTCCCAACGGAAAGCGAAGCTCGGACTCTTCAAGAGGGATGGGGATCGGCCTATCGATCTGCATGTCCATCATCAAAGCCCACGGAGGAAAAATGGAAGCATACAACAAAGAGGACGGCGGCGCGGTCTTTCTGTTCAGACTGCCGCTGAAGGAGGTGAAATAAGATGGGACTAAATCCTCTCATCTTGATCGTAGAGGATGAAGAAGCGATCAGCGGCTTTATCTCCGCTGTTTTAAAATCCAATCATTACGATGTCATAAAAACCGGAAAAGGCAGTGAAGCCATCTCAATGGCGGCATCTCATTCCCCCGATCTGATCCTGCTGGATCTCGGTCTTCCGGATATCGACGGCATCGAGGTGCTGAAACGCATCCGGGAATGGTCCGGGCTGCCGGTCATCGTCGTATCGGCCCGCGGCCATGAGAGGGAAAAGGTGGAGGCGCTGGATCTGGGAGCAGACGACTATATCACAAAACCCTTCGGAACGTCGGAACTGCTGGCAAGGATCCGGACCGGAATCAGACACAGCCAAAAGTCATACATGGGCTCCAACGCCGCTCCTGACAGAATCTCAGTGGGGGACCTGGAAATTAATTTTGAGAAAAGGCTCGTGACGGTGGGTGGAAAAGAAATCCACCTGACCCCCATCGAATATAGGATCATATGCCTTCTTTCCCAGCATTCCGGAAAAGTACTCACCCATGACTTCATCATCAGGGAAATATGGGGGCCCTATTGCAATGAAATCCAGACGCTCCGCGTCAATATGGCCAATATCAGAAGAAAACTCGAAGAAAATCCGGCAGAGCCGAAATATATCGTCACCGAAGTGGGTGTCGGGTACCGGATGATCGAAGAGTTATAAAGTGAATAAATCGAAGAGTTATAGAGTGAATAAAACGTGCGGTAATTTAATATCTCCAATGTTCGTCATATCTGTGACGGCTGTTCTGATCCTGATAGCGGAGGGTTCGCTCCCGCCGTCTCAGCTTTCTCCTGCGGATCTGCCTTCTCTTTAAAGCCACGTATGCCGCAAAGAGGAGCACGATGAGGATCAGGATCGACGCAATGACCCGCTCGATGACCTTTGCCGTCTCATCGGTTATCCCGATGACGGATAAAACGCCTCCCTCAGGGATGTCTCCCGCAGCTACCGCGTCGACAGTCCCCACATGCTGGTCACCAGCGTAGATTTCCACAGCGCCGACCTTCTGGCCTTTTGTGATAGGCGCGTTGACCTTATCGTCCAGAATGACCTCTGTCTTTACCAGAGACGATGAAGCCTCGGAGGGGAGCGTCGCATAGGCGTCCTGTCTCGCCACCACCTGAACCTTGCGTTCCGATCCGCGCTTGACGGGGATCTCTCCCAGGATGGTTCCTCCGTCCATGGCCTTCACGCTCTTATAATTGTCAAAGGCGTAATCCAGCAAAGCGATGGAATCTGCAAACCGTCCCGCGTCTGTGGATTTCATGACGACGGAAATCAGTTCCGTATCTCCCCTTATAGCGCCTGAAACGAGGCAGCCGCCTGCATGGCTCGTGTATCCCGTCTTGATTCCGGTCACACCTTCATACTTTGCAGCCCGCATCACACCGTTGACGAGAACTTTCGTTTTCTCATCATAGATCAACCGGTTCGTATTGTAAAGGTACCGCGTGTCCTGCTTGTTCGTTGCAGGGATGATATAGCGATACGTCATGACCAGCTTTCTGAATTCTTCATTTTTCATCGCCTCTCTGGCGATCATGGCCAGGTCGTAGGCGGTGGTCAGATGCCCGTCCTCATGCAGTCCGTTGGGGTTGACAAAATTGGTGTTCTCCGCGCCCAACTCCTTCGCTTTTTTGTTCATCACTTCGGCAAAGGCCGGGACGCTTCCCGCAATTTCCTTTCCAAGGGCGACGGCGGCATCGTTGGCCGACTCAAGGAGCAGTGCGTACATGAGCTGTTCTACCGTGACCTGTTCCCCCTCCAGAAGATAAATTCTGCTGCCTTCGGTAAAGGGCGTCTCCGCGTCTTTGGTGACCGTCTTGCTGAGATCCAGGTTTTCCAGCGCAAGCAGCGCTGTTATTATCTTTGTTGTGCTGGCAGGCTCTCTCTGCTCATGCATATTTTTATCGTAAAGCACCTGTCCCGTTTTTACATCGATTACGATGGCAGTCTCCGCCAATATGGCCGGAGGCTCCGTCGCTCCGAAAGAAACGACCGGCGCAGCATTGATCAAAACCAATACGGCGATGATAATTGTTGCTATTCTTTTCATATCCCCTGTTTACCTTTGAGTAAAAAAGTAATCCGCCAATTCAAAACCGTTTTCAAAAAATCTTCCCTTTTCGCCCGCTTTCTCATGGAATCCCCGCTCCGGGTCCGGCTCGGCTTCCTGTCCGCTGCCGTACAGCACGTAGGGAACCGGCGTTGCAGAGTGTGTCCTTATGGACAGCGGCGTCATATGATCGGGAACGACGAGCACTTTAAAGTCTTCCCCGCTAGTCTTAAGATAATCCAAAATCGGTTTTAATACTTTTTCGTCGATCAGCTCTAAAGCTTTGACCTTGCCTTCCAGATCTCCCTGATGGGAGCACTCGTCCGGCGCCTCCAGATGCATGTAGACGAAATCCCTGCCTTTTTTGTATTCCGCTATGG
>CAMJRV010000355.1 GCA_946408315.1 uncultured Bacillota bacterium
TGACAGTCAGGAAGTTTTCTTATTCACTATTTACACAAAATTTTCCGCGCCCTCAGCTCTCATTGAAAACTTGTCAACAATCTACTTATTTTGAGTATTTCTTTAACAGTCTAAGAAAATGATTAGACTCTCTTAACACATGATCTCCTAACAATGGAATAATAATTGATTTCACCTTACAATTCAGAATACCTTGAGTGCCTTGAGCATTGAAATTACTTAAATCCATTGTAGCTTTCAGACTGTCGCTCGTTACCTTTGAAATAGGCAATGTTTGGTCCATAGCTGCTTTTGACTCCTCATACAATTCATTAAATTCATTGCCAAAGTTATTTGCGGCTATAATCAAGTCATTTTCTGTGGGGTCAAGAAGGCCACGAATAAATAGGGAATGTTCTGCCATGATCCTATTCCAGAACATTTCCTGCTCTATTGCTTCTTGTTCAATATCGATATCTTCTTTTCCGTTAAGCCTTTGGATTAGCAATCTGTATAGTTTGGCTTCCCGTAAAATATGGTCGATCAATAAGGGGTAATTTACGGTAAACATTTTACAGGAGGTTACATCATTCAAAATTCTTGTTTTAAAATTAATAAACTGTCCTAGCAAATCAATTGCCCTTTGATTAATATCGTATACTCTCTGAAACATCATATTATCTATTCTGCGATGATCACCACCAGATAATTTGTCTTCCATCTGTGTAAGTTCCATATTAATCGGAACTCCCGTGTAGAAAGCCGAGACTTCTTCAGCTTTTAATGTATATGGAGTAACAACTTCCCCTGAATCAAGAAAATCCACTCCAACAACGCCATCTGAAAGCATAATAACCTCTTTTAGAACTTTATCAAAAGCTAACCGGAATTCATCAGCAGTTTTTGTAAAATTGCTGTCTCTTGGAGTAAATCCAATCTCTAAGAAAAAAGAATGCTCCTTCATAATTCTTGTAAAAAATAAATGTAGACCAAGTGATTGTCGCACGTATTCAACGGTTGATAACATAAAATACCTCCGGTATATAATTTTGCTATATACTACGGTTTCGTACCAATAATGTTACAGTAAAGTATAAATTATTCGGTAAAATTGAAAAGCACTAATTTGTCTAACGGAAGCCAGGTCTTTATTGCAACCCTAGCTCCTCTGCGATTTCTTTCAAATAAAGAGTTTCTGTCTTATCCTTGAACTTTAATATGATGCAATCATCCTCAGTAAATGTTTTCATCTCACCGGATTCGTCTTCTTCACGGATTCCATAAGAAAAACTGTCGCCTATATCATCGAAAATACTGTGAAAGCATTCTGTAAAAGTGATCGTGACCGGCGCTTCCTTATGATTGATCCAGGAATTAAGGACTTTCCCATTTGTTAGTTTAAAGCCGATCAGAATATTATCATCTTGATATGAATATTTGATATTGATATCTTTGAAAGCTACCTTCCATCCAATTTCAAAAAAATAAAAATATGATCCGACTATCAGGATACAGCTGGCTAACGTTATTAATACTGATTGTAATACTCTTTTATTCAGTTTCTTAAATGGCTTAATCGTTTCCTTATTCAATTCAATGTTTTCTACATTGATCTCTGCTTTCATTAGATCAAATACTCCCTTACATTCCTGGCAAGTTTTAAGATGCTCTTCAATTTCAAAATTGCTTTCCGTACTTGTCAGGTCATCTATGTAACTTGGTAAAAGATCTTTTATGATTTCACATTTCATTCTAATCTTCCTTTCACAATTTTTTGTTTCGCCCGGTAAAAGGTGACTCTTGCCCAACCCTCACTTCTGTTGAATACCTCTCCAATTTCTTTAAATGAAAATGCACCTGTAATCCGCAGTAGAACCACCTCTTTCGCGGTTTCATCAAGAATGTGAACGGCCTTAATCAACTGCATTTTTTCTGCTGTCAGACATAAATTCTCTTCTAAATTAGATTTATCAGAAGCAATATTATCGTCGAGGACAGAAGTTTCTCTGCGTTTTCTTTTATCCATTTCTTGGAGCCACAAATGCTTTGCTATTTGGCAAAGCCATGTTGACACTTTGCATGTACCATCATATCGTTTCGCTGATCTTATTGCATGATAAAAGGTTTCTTGTGTGAGTTCTTCTGCAGTATCCACATCGTTACAAAGACTCATTAAGAACTTAAAAACGATTCGGGCATAATCTTTGTAAATATCATCTATGTTTAGCACACAATATCGCCTCCTTCACAACATATATCCAAAAAAACACTGTTTCGTTACATGAAAAATCAAATATAATAAATCATATCATTAATTTTTGCAATAAGGTCGCGCTTTCTTCTTTAAAAAGCATTTACCTGCGATCGCGCCACCGATAATCATGACAGCACCGCAGATTTGAAATAGATTCATTGTTTCGTGTAAAAATATTGCGGACGATACGACAGCCGTCAGTGGCTCCAGATAACCGCAGATTGAAACAGTCTGCACAGGAAGATTGCCGATGGAGGAGAAATATAAATAACATCCGATTCCGGTGTTTAGCACGCCAAGAATTAAAATCCAAAGCCAGGCTCCGCTGGGAATCTGAATAAAGAGTCCCTGTTTGGCCAAACAAAAAACTGCAATCGCAATTATCGACGGCTTTGAAATTTTCCCGAAAGGGTTGACTGTTGCAAAATATGTCCGTTAATTTTTGCGATAAGGTCTCGCTTTTTGCTCTTGGCATCTAAATCTAATTTGCTATCCAAAACATAAACGGTAAACACATATCTATGAATAGATTTGAATGGTGGTTATCTATTCCTTCCATATGCAACGCCCTGTACAGCGCCGCCTAGACTGTCAACAAGCTTACCACAAGGGATTCCCTCGGGGATAAACTCCTGTACCGGGATATTCCATATCACCCAATGGCTATAGTTCGGAAAAATCGGATGTGACGCATCATCTAAGGTAATCGCAATAGACTTTGCATTCGGAACAATCCCGCTTATTTCAAAATCCGGAGATAAGTCTTGTCCACGAGCAGAATATTTAACAGGTATCCACGTACCTTCATTGAACGCATTACTCTTGATTTCCAGTATTTCCATACGAAAGCCTCCCTCACTAGCGCGTAATAAAAAATTGATATGCTCTCATCGAAATTTACTCTGACCCTTTAAGACAATAAAACTGATCACAGAAATGCTCAAATATATCACCACAAAAATAACAATATTCCAAAGTCCAACTGGATATGGAGCAATCCATCCTTGCTTGAAAAGCGCAATGGACAAAGCCCCTGCAAGCATGGAACACGGCATAAAAAGGACGGCAACAACATTGAGCCAATTGACCGCAAACGGTGGTTTTGCTTTTGACAATAATCTCCCAATAAAATATCCAACAACACCTACCGTCTGTATTATCATGGAACCCCAGACAGCGTCCATAGACTGTTCGGTATACCAACCGCCAAATGCAGAAAATAACCCAATTGCAATAAAGGCAGTTGATGCTATATATAATATTTGGCTTGTAAGCTCAGAGTTTTTTCCATCGCTATTTTTAGCCGGTTCGATACCCCTGAGTATATAGTCAGTTGTTACGTCGAAATACTCGCTCATTGTAATGACTTTATCTAAATCGGGCATGCTTTGTTCACTTTCCCATTTTGAAACGGCCTGTCGGGATACACCGACTTTATCCGCAAGCTCCTCTTGAGAAATCCCTTTTGTTTTTCTTAAATATTGAATTCTATCTGCCATGTTCATAACTGACACTCCTTTCGTTTGTGGCTTCATTGTACTAAACTCAGCAGTTGCATAACCACCACCCGCACATGGAGATGTGTCAACCGGCAGTTGCAATCTTCTTATTATAAACAAAATCTTTTAAAACCAGCTATTTCAGGGTCGAAAAAGTCCAAAAATGATGGGTGTACTGCATTTATATCATAATTTCAACTAATTGAGGAAACGGTAACTTATCTATTTTCATATTGATATTAAAATTATGATTTAG